>JAADHL010000109.1 GCA_013151875.1 Deltaproteobacteria bacterium | reverse complement strand
TCACCTCTTACGTTTACCCTGGCGAGAAGCCGGACCTGTCGGCGTTCAAGGCGTGGATCGATTGGGCCGTTGCCGCGGGCCTGTTGAAGCTGGTGGGAATAAGGTGGGCACTAGGGCCGGTCGGGACCGAATCCCTGCCCAGATTGAGGGCAATCGACGTGGAGGAATTCCTCGAGGAGGAATCAATCCCCGATTCCGTACCCGAACCCGTACCCGTACCCGAACCCGATCCCCCCGCCAAACCCACGACTCCAGATGCCCCCAACGATGTCGACCACGCCGGTGATGACGCCGCCACGACCCTTTTGGACTGGTACTCGCGTCATCCATCCATGGAGTCGACATCCCTGAACGCCATGGGCATCGAGTCAAGGCTGGAATCCCTCCCAGACCTCCACGAGGCGGCCTTCGCGGCCCTCCTGCTGGCAAGGGGATCGGCTCAATCCACGGTCCGCGCGGTCCTGGACGCATTCAAGGGGGTCGCCATGCTGCCGGTCGTGGGCAAGGGCAGGCTCCCGACGGACATCATCGACAAGGTCATCCGTTCCAACCGGGACCCCGCCTTCATCGCCGCGTGCGAGGCATTGGTGCACCTGCCCAGGATCCTGTCCGCCGTTCGGAAGCCGTCCGATCTGACGCTTGGGGATGAACCGGAGGGCCTGCTGTGGGGCCTGTACAGACGTCTGTATGAAAACGCCGCAGCGCCCGTGGCCCCGTTCATACTGTGCAGACTGCTGTTCGATGCCGGCCACCTGCGCGGGGACAGGGAGCGGGCGGCCTTCGTGCCCACGTACCAGGTGCGTCTGAATGCCTTCAGGATTGGACTCGCGGATCGCGTCCGCGCCGAGACGTTCGGGGACCTGGTCGACGCCGCGCTGGGACTTGGCTCCATGTTCGGCCCACCCGGTTTCGAGGCGCCCCTGGCCGTGGTCCATGAGGGGCTGGGTTGCGGTTTCCAATGCAACCACACGGCCTCGTGCCCGATTCCCTGCCTTGAAAAGTCCGAAATAGGACGATAGGCATGCCGTTGAGCATCAAAAACCACATCGTTGATGACCTGGTGAGCAGGATTGTCAGACTGACCGGGGAAACCATTGACCATTGACCATCGACCGTCTAATTTCGGGGCATGTCTCCGCAAACCCTGAAAGGCGTCATATCCAAGATCGTTTACCAGGACCAGGACCGTGGATTCGCTGTTTTCGACGTCGAAAACGAACACGGAAAGAAGGTCCGGGTGGCCGGATCGGCGCCGGACCTGGCGGAGGGCCTGGGCATCAGGGCCACTGGTCAGTACCAGGTCCATCCCCGTTTCGGCAGACAGTTCAAGGCCGCGACGGTAATGGCCCTTCCACCCGAGACCACGGACGGGATCGCGGCCTACCTTGCATCCGGGAGGGTGGACGGGGTTGGAAAGACTCTGGCCGGGCGCATCGTGGATTTCTTTGGGGATGGGGTGCGGGCGGCCCTCGACGAGGGTCCGGATCGGTTGAGGGAGTGCCCTGGCATCGGCGGATCGAGGGCCCAGGCCATACACCGGGCGTGGAACAGGCAGATGCGCGAGCGCGAGACGTTCGTGCTGTTGGCGTCCATGGGACTCACCGCGAAGCAGGTCCAGAAGGTGGCGCGCGAATACGGCGAGGACGGGCCCGCCAGGGTCAAGAACGACCCATACGACCTGATCAGACGCGTAACCGGGATCGGCTTCAAGACCGCCGACTCGATAGCCGCGAACGTGGGAATAGAGGGCGACGCGCCCACGCGCATGGAGGCGGCTGTCCGGTACGTGCTGGAGACCGCCGCCGAATCAGGACATGTGTTTCTGGTCGCGCACGACCTCATCCGGGCCGTTTCCGAGGTCACCTCGCAGGACGAGTCCGCGGCGAACGCGGCCGTCAGGACCATGGCCGGGGACGGTCGTCTGGTCGTTGAAAAGGCGGCTGAAGACGGCCTGGTATTCGAGGCGGGCCTGCACCGGGCGGAAACCCGCGTGGCAAGGCGCGCGCGCGTCCTTGCGGCCCAGTCCGTGCGTCCAGCGAGGGTGGAGGCTGCCGGGTCCGGCCCGGTCAGACTGGCCCCTTCACAGAAAAGGGCCGTGTCCATTGTGTCGAGGTCCGGTCTGGGTATCCTGACCGGAGGCCCCGGCACCGGCAAGACCACCATCGTGGGCGCTCTGCTGAGGGTCGCAGGGGCATCGGGACTGAAGACCGTCCTTGCGGCTCCTACCGGCCGCGCCGCAATGCGCTTGAAAGAGGCCACCGGGCGCGAAGCCAAGACCCTGCACCGCCTGCTGGAGTTCAACCCCCGCGACGGACGATTCCAGCGAAACGAAACCAACCCCCTGGACGCGGACTGGATCCTGGTGGACGAATCCTCCATGCTGGACATCCACATGATGGATAATCTGCTCAAGGCCGTGACGCCGGGCACGCGCCTGACCTTCGTGGGGGACGCGGACCAGTTGCCGCCCGTGGGTCCGGGGGACCCCTTCCGCGACCTGATCAGGTCCGACATCGTGCCCGTGGCGAGGTTGACCGAGGTCTTCAGGCAGGGCGAGGGCAGCCAGATCGTGGCCGCGGCCTATCGGGTACTGAGCGGGCGCGAACCGGGGACGCCTTCGGTGGCGGACGGGGCCTTGGGGGACTTTTATTTCCTGGAGCGCGAGGACCCGGCCGCAGTGGCGGACGCCATCGAAAAGATGGTGGTCGAACGCATACCGGCCAGGTTCGGGCTGGATCCCGTCAGGCAGGTGCAGGTGCTGGCGCCCATGCGACGCGGAGACTGTGGGACCGAGGCCCTGAACCGGCGCCTGAGGGACAGGCTCAATCCCAGGATCGATCCCGCAAAGCCAGGGTTCGCCCCGGGAGACAGGCTCATCCAGAATCGCAACAATTACGAGAAGGAAGTATTCAACGGCGACATCGGGGTGGCGGAAACGGGGGCGGAAAAAGGCTCCCTGCTCGTGAGATTCGAGGACAGGCGCGTCGAATTCAAGGCCATGGAGCAGGACGACCTGTCCCTGGCCCACGCGATCACGGTGCACAAGGCCCAGGGCAGTGAGTTCCCGGCCGTCGTGGTCAGCCTGCACACCCAGCACTACGTGATGCTGCAAAGGAATCTGCTGTACACGGCCCTGACCCGCGGCAGGAGGCTTGTCGTGCTTTGCGGCAACAGGAGGGCCGTCCGCCTGGCGGTCAACAACGCCCGCATGGAGCCTCGCAACACACGCCTTGCGTGGAGGCTGCGGGAATGAGACGACCATGTTGCTTGAGGTATCGGCCTGTTTTCAATAAGATTTGATGTCTTTCCACGAAACATGGAGGCTGTGGATGGTTCCTTCAAACAAGAACTCCCTGGCGGTAGTTGCCCTCGCCCTGTTCATGGCGGCCATGCAGGCAGGTTGCGGATCGGAGGGCGGCACCGGACAGGACCTCATTACCGCTATCGACGTGGGCCCTGGACACGACCAGGGCGTAACAACCGACCCTGGGATCCAACAGGACATCCTCGGCGAGGATCAAGGTGTGTCCGGTGATGTAATCGAGATCGAGGAGACGACCATCGAGGAGACCATTGGGGACGTCCCGCCGGAAACCGACGCCGGTCCGATACCCGGGGGGTTCGGCTGGCCCTGCACCGAGGGCTTCATCGACTGCCTCAGCGGCTTCTGCGTGCCGTCCGACCAGGGTCAGGTGTGCACGACCCTGTGCTACGAGGAATGTCCGGCAGGTTGGTCGTGCAGCCTGTTCCAGCTCACCGGCATGGACCCGGTGTTCATCTGCCTCCAGACGTCCACCAACCTGTGCCGCCCATGCGTCACGGACGAGGAGTGCTCGGAAGGCGCAAGCGGCATCCCCGGGTCCAAGTGCATCGAGTTCGGCACTCAGGAGGGGTCGTACTGCGGGCTTCTGTGCGACAAAAACAAGGACTGCCCCGAGGGATACTCGTGCATCGAGCTGGAACTGCCCGACCGGGCGGGGACCACAAAGCAGTGCATGCCTGATTCCGGCGAGTGCAGCTGCAGCCCCTACGCCATCCAGTTGGGCGCCAAGACCCAGTGCTTCAATGGCGAGGGAGGAAACATTTGCTCGGGACAACGCGTGTGCACTGCCGATGGCCTGACTGATTGCGACGCGCCGGCGCCCGCCCCCGAGGAATGCGACGGGCTGGACAACGACTGCGACGGGGACACGGACGAGGATGTGGCTTTGAGCCCATGCACCGTGACCAGCGAACTGGGCGAGTGCTCGGGCTGGACCAAGTGCGTGGACGGCGCCCCGGTGTGTGATGCGCCCGCGCCCGGACCCGAGGAATGCGATGGGCTGGACAACGACTGCAACGGCACGACTGACGACGGCTTCACCGACACTGACGCGGACGGGACCGCGGACTGCGTGGATGAAGACGACGACGACGACGGCATTCCGGACGACAAGGACAATTGCCAGTTCATCCCCAACGCGGACCAAAAGAACTACGACTTCGACTCCTGGGGCGACGTGTGCGACGACGACGACGACAACGACGGTGTGCCCGACGTGGACGACAACTGCCCGCTGGTCCAGAACCCCGGACAGGAAAACGCGGACAACGACTCGATGGGTGACATATGCGATCCCGACGACGACAACGACGACGTGTTCGACGGGCCCGACAACTGCCCCCTGGTCTACAACCCCGATCAGGCGGACGTGGATGGTGACGGCAAGGGCGACGCGTGCGACGGCGACGCCGACGGCGACGGCATTCCGGACGACGGAGACGGCAGCGGGATCGTGGGCGACAGCCCGTGCGTGGGCGGCGCACTGTCCGGATGCGACGACAACTGCACCCTGGTCGCCAACCAGGACCAGGCCGACCTGGACAAGGACGGCCAGGGCGACGTGTGCGACGACGACGACGACGGCGACGGCATCCTGGACGTGGCGGACAACTGCCCCGTTATATTCAATCCCGACCAGTTGAACTCGGACGATGACGACCTCGGCGACGTGTGCGACGACGACGACGACAACGACGGCAAGCCGGACCTGATCGACAACTGCCCCGCCATTGCCAACCCGGACCAGGCCGACATGGACCACGACAATATCGGGGACGTTTGCGATTCCGACATCGATGGGGACCTCGTGCACAACGAGGACGACAACTGCCCCGAGATCAAGAATCCC
>JAADHL010000087.1 GCA_013151875.1 Deltaproteobacteria bacterium | reverse complement strand
CGATCACCTCGCCCGCGGTCCGTTGCACGTTGGCGTTCTCGGCCGCCTGCCTGACCACGGAAAGCATGGCATACAGGGTCAGGGGGCTCGTGAGCACAACCCTCATGTCCAGGGCGTCGTCAACCAGGCCCGGCTCTGCCTCCAGGACCACGCTCAACAACTGCTCGGAAGGCAGAAACACCAGCACGAAGTCAACGGTAGGGGCCTCGGGGTCGATGTATCCCCTGCGCGCGACCGCCCTTACGTGACCCCTAAGCGCCGTCACCAGTTCCTTCAAACGCCGCGCCCTTTCCACGTCGTCCGGGGCGTCCAGCCACTCCTTGTAATGGCCCAGCGGGAACTTCACGTCCATGTTCAGTTTGAGATGGTTCGGCAGCATGAAGGTGAAATCAGGGCGACCCGACTCCGCGTCCCGGCCGGACTGCCTGCGGTAATTGACGCCCTCCACCAGACCGGCCAGGTTCATGACGTCTTCGGCCATCCGCTCGCCCCACATGCCCCGCCTCTGGGTGCTGCCCAGGATCCTGTGCAGTTCCCCGGTCGTCCGGCTCAGGTCGGTGACCGACCTCCCCAGGGACCCAAAGTCGCGCTGCCTCTTCTGTTCCGCCTCCTCCAGTTGCCTGCGGACTTCCGCCAGCCTTTCGTTCATGACCTTGAGGGACTGATCGATGGCCGCCTTTCTGGCCTCGAGGTCGGACTCCACCTTTTGCATCAGACGATCCGTGTTGCCGTCCAGCGCATCGATGGCGAGGGACTTGAACGCGTCCTTCATGCGCTCGGTCGCGGCCCGGGACCTCATCCGATCAAGCAGCACAGTCAGGGCCACGCCGACCGCCAGACCTATCAGGAATCCAACGAAATACTCCATATCCTTCTCTTTTTCGTGGACCGCCGTCCGCGCCGGCGCACTTGCGCCGAAAGTTTCACCGCTACGGTTGCTACCTGAACAGCGGCTGCCCGCCGATCCCCACGTCCACCGCCATCAGGCCCCGCTTGTCGGCTGGGCTGAACGGAGGCATGGACAGCAAGGCGATGTACAGGGTCCCTGCGCCGAAGTCCCCGCTGCCGAACGCGACGTTGGCCATGATCCCGTCGTGCTGGGGGTCTTCCAGCGACGCGAACCTGAAGAGTTCCTTTCCGCCTTCCGGCAGGACCCAAATCGCGCTGTCCTCCAGGACGAACGTCCCCTCCAGAAGCCGGTCGATGATGACGTACAGGTTGCCTTCCGAGTCGAAAGCCATGCCGTCCCCGAAGAGGCCGATCCCGGTGGCCACGGCGTCCCGCTCGCCGAACCCGTTTTCCTTGATCTCGACGCTGAACAGGCCGGCCAGGGGCGCCTTCATGTCCACATCCCCCTGTCCGCACAGCACGCCGGTATTCTCGGTCAGGATGAACATGCGGTCGCCGGCGGCGTTGAACGCAAAGCCGTTCGGGCCTCCCTCCGTCTTGAGGTCGAAGGAAAGCCGCGCGACCACCTTGCCCTGTACGGGGTCCCAGCGAATGATCTCGCCCACGCACGGGTCGCTGAGGTAGATGTCGCCAGAGGGCCCCACGGCCACGTAGTTCGGGGCCTCCAGGTCGCTGTTGCCATCGTTTTCCAACACGGTTTCGACCTTTCCTTTGGCATCCACCTTGCGCAGGGCCTTGCCCGTGTTGTCCGCCACCCAAATGTTGCCGTCCTTGTCGACGGCGATGCCCAGCGCAGTACCGATGGGGTCGCCGGTCAATTCGAGCGCGGTCACCGTCCCATCCGGAGCCACGGACAACAGGCCCCCCTTGACGCCCATCAGCAGCCCGCCGTCATCCGTGAAAGCGAGGTCCTCGGTTGAGCCTTCGATCCCGTTGTCTGCCATGAAGGCATTCACATCGGCGAAGAATTCAGGAGTGACCGGCGTATCCAGGACCCCCTGGACGTCGAACGTCACCGCTGACTCGTCGGGCGTGCCCGCGTTTATCGACGCGCGCAGGCGGTTGGGCACGGGAGCCTTGCCAAGGGTCCAGTTGATCAGCGCCTTTCCATCCTCGCCCGTGACCACCATGGCGCTTGCCAGGCTGCCGCCTCCGGCCTCCACATCCAGACTCACCGTGAGTCCGGCAACCGGCCCGCCACCCGCATCCCTTGCCTCGATGACAGGCGCTGCGGAAAGTGTCTTGCCCGCCTGTCCGGTCGCTGGTTCGGCCTGGACCTTTGCCAGGGTGTAAGGCTTAACAGGTCCCGAACCGCCGCCGCAACCGAATGAAGCGGCTACCGATACAACCAGTGTCGCTGCCGCAACCAATAGTGAACGCATTGATATCCTCCCGTCTCGACTCGACCATCGGAGCCTATCACGAGGACAGGCCCTATTCCATATCACCTCCCACGTTCCTCGTTCCGTTTTGATCCCCCCTTCCACCCAACACTGCGATGGGTCATAATGTCCACAAGGGTCCTGTCGCCGGCGGTTTTTGGGGAGTGCATGCTGCTCAAGGCGGTAATAGCGGTTTCGTGCCTGCTCGGGTTGTCGGCCGCAGTGCTGGCCCTGCGCTTGAGGCGTTTCACCGGCCGCAGCCCCGTTCCCATGCTCATCACGGCCGCGCTGGGAGGGGCAGCCGTTTATCACGCGGTCAGGCTGATCACCCTGGTGGTCGGCGACTCGGTGGTTCTGCCGCGCCTGGCGGCGGAACTGCTTGTCCTGTTGGTGTTTCTTGCCGTAAATGCGGCCCTTTTGATGATGGGGCCTCTGTTCGAACGTGCCGGCAAGGCCGCCCAGGAACGCGCTGAAAGCGAAAAGCGGTACCGAAACCTTTTTCAGAACACTCACGTGGGGGTATACCGGACCACGCCGGAGGGTCGGATCCTCATGGCGAATCCGGCCCTCGTTCGGATGCTGGGCTATGAATCGTTTCAGGAACTGGCGGAAAGGGACCTGGAAAAACAGGGTTTTGCACCGCAATACAGCAGAAAGCGCTTCAAGGAGCTGGTGGAACGCCCTGGAGGCGTCAGCGGATTCGAGTCCGCCTGGATAACCAAGGACGGCCGACCGCGCTATATCCGCGAGAACGCATCGGCCGTGAGGGACAAGGACGGGCGCGTCATTTACTACGAGGGCACGGTCGAGGACATCACGGAGCGCAAGGCGGCCGAAACGGAACTGAAGAACAGCGAGGAGAGATACCGGGTTCTGGTCGAACTGTCCCCGCTGGGAATAGTCGTCCATCGGGAAGGCCGCGCCCTGTTCGTGAATCCCGCCGCTGCCGGCATCCTGGGCTTGAAGGACCCGGAATCGCTGATCGGCTCTCGGGTGCTGGACTATGTCCATCCAGACCATCAGGAAAGGGCCGCTGAACGGATCACCGCAGTGGCGCAGGACGGGGTCGTCGCGCCCCCTACGCAGTTCGTCTATCTGCGCGAAGACGGAACCCAGGTGGACGTGGAAACGGTGTCCGCCCCAGTGACCTTCCAGGGCGGAAGGGCCATATCAACCGTGTTTCTGGACATCACGAAAAGAAAGCGGGCCGAGGCCATCGAGGAACAGATCAAGGCCGCTCAAAAGATGGAGGCGCTGGGCAGGCTGGCGGGCGGGGTGGCGCATGACTTCAACAACCTGCTGACCGCAATAATGGGATACAGCTCGCTGCTGCTCGAACAAGTGGCTCAGGGGGACCCGCTTCGCCCCAGCCTGGAAGAGGTGTTCAGCGCCGGAAAGCGCGCCGAACTGCTCACCGCGCAGCTTCTTGCCTTCAGCCGCAGGCAGGTCCTGGAGCCCACCAACCTGGACCTGAACAGGATTATTACTGGAATGGAGGCCATGCTTCACCGCCTGATCGGCGAGGATGTCGAGTTGGTCACGGACCTTGCCCCAAAGCTGGACCTGGTCAAGGCGGATCAGGCGCAGATGGAGCAGGTCATCATCAACCTGGTCGTAAACGCGCGTGACTCGATGCCGGAAGGGGGCAGGATCACCATCCGAACCAAGACAGTGCAGCTTGAAGACGAGACTCCCGCACGAAAACCACTGGAAGTGAAGCCAGGTCCCTTCGTGATGATCGAGGTGTCGGACACCGGGGAAGGCATGAGCGAGGAGGTCCGGTCCCACCTCTTCGAACCGTTCTTCACCACAAAGGCCCAGGGCAAGGGAACCGGCCTGGGTCTGTCCACGGTCTACGGCATCGTCCAGCAGAGCAGCGGCGCCATTCGCATCAACAGCGAACCTGGAATCGGGTCCACGTTCCAGGTCTATCTGCCCCGTTCCAGGGCCACGCGGCCACGGCCTCGGCCCCCCAAGGCGAAAGCGGCCCCCGCCCCGGGGACCGAGCATGTCCTGCTGGTAGAGGACGAAAACGCCGTCCGAACCCTCAGCAGAAAGGTTCTGGAAGGTCAGGGGTACAGCGTCGTCGCTGCGTCGAACGGTGTGGAAGCGCTGGCTTTGCTGGACGCCCATGATGGACCAATCGACATACTGGTGACCGACGTTGTGATGCCTGAAATGAACGGGCGCGTCCTCGCTGACAGGATCAGGACACGAAGCCCGGACACCAGGGTGCTCTTTGTATCGGGTTACACGGACGAAAAGATTTCCATCGATGGCGGCCTTCCCGCCGATTCCGCCTTCCTGCAGAACCATTCACGCCGGAGCGTCTGATCGAGCAGGTGCGTTCATTGCTCGACCGCGACAAGGAGGAAGCATGATCCCTGAAACGGCGCACTTCGTTCGCGACCTGTTTGGCTACGCATCCCTGGGGTTCAACCGCTCGCGGCTGGCTCGCTGGGGACGCGGCGACGACTACACGAACGAAAAATACCGTGAACTCGCAATAAGCACGGCGGACCGCATCCACCCCCGCGCCATGAATCTCAGGGTGGTCGAAATCATCGATGAAACCCCCACCACCCGTACCCTGCGCATGCAACGGATCGACGGACCCTTGCCCCCATTTTCCGCGGGGCAGTACGTAAACGTGTTCATAACGATCGACGGCGTTGTCACCAGCAGGCCGTACAGCATCTCATCGGCCCCGGGCGTGCCGCACCTGGACCTGACCGTTCGCGCCAAGCCGGGGGGCTTCGTGTCGGGCCACATTTTCCACAAAATCGCGGTCGGCGACGAATTGAGGACATCCGGTCCCTCAGGCTGGTTCAGGTACGAAAGACTCATCGATGGAGACGACCTGGTATTCATCGCCGGCGGCAGCGGAATCACCCCGTTCATGGGCATGCTCAGGGGGTTCGCCGGGCGAAACGATGCGCCCAGGATCCACCTGTTGTATGGCAGCCGCACCCCTGAAGACGTGATCTTCGACAAGGAACTGAAGAAACTCGGCCCCAGGCTGCGCGGCCTGAAAGTGACCCACGTGATATCCGAACCGCCAAAGGGTTTTTCGGGCGTGACGGGCTTTCTTGACGCGGATCGCATCCGAAAATCAGTAGGCAATATCGAGGGAAAGATGTTCTACCTGTGCGGGCCCGGCGCCATGCTTGACCTGTGTCGCGCCGCGCTGAAGGACCTCGGTGTCGGCATGCACAGGATCAGATCGGAACTGTACGGACCGCCCGAGGACGTGACATCCATCGGCGCCTGGCCCCCGAACATAACGGCGGACAGGGTGTTCCAGGTGCAGGTGGAGGGTCGGTCCGCTTTCGATGCGGCAGCCGGCGAGCCGCTGATCAATTCGCTGGAACGAAACGGGGTCGTGGTCCCGTCGGTATGCCGCTCGGGCGAATGCAGCGCATGCAGGATACGGTTGCTGGCGGGCGAGGTGTTCATGCCTCCCGGAACCGGCGTGCGCGAGGCGGATCGCTCCCATGGATACGTTCACGCGTGCATGGCATATCCAATTACGGACATCAGGATCAGGCTTTAGCCAGGGTAATCCGTCATGGCCGGACCGGCCGCCCACCAGGACCTGAAAGCAGAATCGATCCAAAGGACTGAACGCGAAACGGCCGATCTCATCTTTGGCGGACAGGAGTTGATACAGACGTAATGGGATTCACCGGAACGATCAGTCTGAAGACAAAGTTCCTGGTAATGACACTGGGGCTGGTGGCCCTGCTGGGCGCGGTGAACCTGTACTATATGCGCGCCGCCACGCGGGACCTGCTCAGAAACGACCTGATCGAACGGGGGTTGATCCTGGGCAGAAACATCGCCCATGAAGCCGTCCAGCCGGTCCCGAAAGACCTGTCGGTCCGCCTGCGCCTGATCGCCCGGGAACACATGTCCCTGGACCCGGAGGTAGGCTATGTCTTTTTCCAGGACTCCAGGGGTAGGGTCCTGTCACATACTTTCAAGCACGGCTTTCCCGCTGACCTCGGGACGGCAAACCCTATCACTGAAGGCAAGACATACAGCATTCAACCCATTGAAACCGAGCAGGGCCGTTACCTGGACCTGGCCCTTCCAATCCAGCATGGGCAGGCCGGCGTGGTCCACGTAGGCCTGTCGGAACAATCAAATGAGGACAATGTCCAACGCATACTGCTGACCACGTCCGCCATGATCCTGCTGGTGATCGCTCTGGGCGGCGTGCTGGCCGTGCTGTTGACCAACCTCATCACCAGGCCGCTGCGTGAACTGACGTCTGCGGCCGAGGCCCTGGGACGTGGTGAAATGGGCCTACAGGTCCGTGTCAGGACCCACGATGAAGTCGGTCGCCTGGCCGCCGAGTTCAACGACATGTCCGCGCGCCTGGCTCAACTGCTCAGCAGGGAAAGGGAATTCGCGGCAAGGGCGGAGGCCGCGACAAAGGCCGATGAGACCGCCAGGGCCCTGCAAAGGGCCGAGACAAGCAAACAGGCCATGATGAATGTCATGGAGGACCTCGAGGCCGCGCGGGCGGAAACCCAGGAAAGAAACCGCAGGCTGGAGGAACTCAGGTCCCACCTGGTCAGGTCCAACAGGGATCTGGAGCAGTTCGCGTACGTGGCGTCGCACGACCTCCAGGAGCCGCTTAGGATGGTTTCCAGTTACAACCAGCTTCTGGCAAAGAAGTTCGAAGGCCGCCTGGACGACAAGGCGGACGGGTACATCAGACATTCGGTGGAGGGCGTACGGCGCATGCAGGACCTGATCACCGACCTGCTGGCCTATTCGAGGGTCGGAACCAGAGGCGGGACCTTCAAGGAGGTCGCAATGGGTGACGCCTTCGACATCGCCGCGGATAACCTGTCGATAAGGATCAAGGACAGCGACGCCATCGTGACGCGCGACGAAATGCCGCGCCTGATGGCGGACGAGGTGCAGATCACGCAACTGTTCCAGAACCTATTGCTGAACGCCCTGAAATACCGCAGCGAGGCGAGCCCGATGATACACGCGTCGGCACGGCAGGGCGACGGCGAGTGGGTGTTCTCTGTCAGGGACAACGGCATCGGCATAGATCCCAAGGACCAGGAACGCATCTTCATCATTTTTCAACGTCTGCACGCCCGCGATGAGTACAGCGGCACTGGGATCGGCCTTGCCGTGTGCAAAAGGATTGTTGAAAGGCACAGTGGCCGCATCTGGGTCGAATCCGAACCCGGCAAGGGTTCGACGTTTTTTTTCACGATCCCGACCAGGCAACCGGTCGCAAAGGACGGGTAATGTCTTGCAACCGTTCCTTGGAAGGGATAGATTAATAAATATCGAGAGGAAGAATCTGGGGGTTTCAGCATCGGTGGAATGTCCAGCGGATGCGCGCCCCGGGGGATGAAGGACCGTGGATCCGACCACGACCTACACCAAGAACCGCGAAAGCGACCTGGTCATATGGACCTTGTTCGTGGTCACGCCCCTGGCCTTCTATCCATGGGCACTGGGGTCGGATCTTACCATCGGCGCCGAGGCGGCCGGGGTCCTGGAGTTCTGGTCGTCAGTGGCGGCCCTGATCGCGGGCGTCATGATTCTGATCCACTTCTTCGCCAATGGCAGCCGGTTTTTCCTTATGATCTCATTGGCTTTTCTGTTGCAGGGCGGCGAGGACATCTTCAATTCCCTGCACCTGACTCCATGGCTGAACATCGGCCCGGCCCAGGGTCCCGTCCCTGGCATGCACGTGTGCGGCCGACTCTTCCTCATAGCCTGCATAATGGTCGGATATTTCGTCAGAAAGAAATACACTGAGGCCCGGTTGCGCAGAAGACGGATGTTGCAGGTCCTGGGCGTGGGCGCGGTGGCAGCGGGCGGCGCAACCGCGCTCGTGGGTTTTCTGCCCTTCGAACGATGCGTGTTGCCCGGCAACACGATCTGCAGACCAGTGGACCTGGTTCTTGCCGTGCTGTTTCTGGCCGCGTTCTTCCTGTTTGTCAGGGCCTACCGAAAGCGGGAATATCGAACGCCTTTCGTGTACTCCATGATCGGTTCGATCGCCTTCGGTTTCGCTGCTCAGATATTCATGATCCACTGCCGGGCAGGCAATGACGCGCAATACATCATGTTCGTCACCCTTAAGACAGCCCAATCCATTTTCCCGATGTTCGGCATTGCCATCGGTACTTTCCGCATGTTCAAGAGGCAAGAGCAGATGTCGGCGGAGCTCCAGGCGGCCTTCGACCGGGAGGCGAGTCTGGCAGCCAGTGCGGCTGCGGCCGCGGCCGAGAGATATCAGAAGGAGAAACTGGCCAAGGCCCTGAAGGAGGCCCAGGAGGCCCGTGCCCTCGCCGAGAGGGAGACCGCCGAACTGGAGAGAATGAACCGTGTGATGGTAGGGCGCGAAATCAGGATGACCGAATTGAAAAAACGGATAGCTGAGCTGGAAAAGGAGGTCGAAAAGGGATGAAGGGCGGGACCAACGATCCGCGCCACCATGTCCTACTGATCGAGGACAACCCGGGCGACGCAACCCTGGTGGGGGACATGCTCGCCGAACTTGGCGCGCACCCGTCCAGGGTATCCTGGTTCAAGCTGCTGGCAGAGGGCATGGAACGTCTGCGGGAGGGTGGGATCGACCTGGTTCTGCTGGATCTCAACCTGCCGGACAGCAGGGGCGTGGAAACTTTCACGGCACTGCACAAGGCATTTCCGGACGTGCCCGTCATCGTCATGAGCGGCCTGGGCGAAGATGGCGTCGGCACGTCCACCGTGAAGCTGGGCGCCCAGGATTACCTGCGCAAGGACGATCTGAACGCGAGCCTGCTGGACCGGACCATACGTTACGCCCTGGAACGCAACAGCAGCCGGCAGGAGCTGAACCGGTCGCTGGCCATGATCCGCAGGCAGAACGCGGTGATGCGGGCCGTGAACCGGATAATCCAGGAAGCGATCGTCTGCGACGATGAGGAGGCCCTGGGCCGGGTGGCCCTGGACGTGGCGCAAGGGGTCACTTTCAGCGCCTTTGGATGGATAGGCGAAATAAACGAATCGGGTCGTCTGCAAACAATCGCCATCAGCGACCCGGGGTGGAAGGAATGCCGTATCGGCGAATCGGAATCGATCCGCACCGACATGATAAGGGACATGGAAATATGCTCCTACTGGGGACGGGTGATACGGACGGGCGAGGCTGAGATCGTCATGGACCCTGAATCCGACCCGGACAGGCGGGGCACCCCGGAAGGACACCCGGAGATCCGGTGCTTCATGGGGGTGCCGCTGAAGCGCGGAAACGACACTTTGGGCATGATCTCCCTCGCCAACGGCAACGAAGGCTACACAATGGAGGACCTGGAAGCGGTACAGGCGCTTGCGGTGGCCTTCGTGGAGTCCCTGGACCGGCTGAGGGCCGAAACCCGTCTCAAGGAAAGCGAAGAGAAATTCAGGGGGCTGACCGAAACCTCTTCGGACATCGTGTGGGAGATGTCGCGCAATGGGGCCTTCACGTATTGCAGCCGGA
>JAADHL010000129.1 GCA_013151875.1 Deltaproteobacteria bacterium | reverse complement strand
GCTCGGTTTTTTTCGCTTTGGTTTTTGAGGGTTCGCTATTGGTCGGTTTTGTCTTTTCGAGTTTGCCGCCGGCTGATTTCGCGGATTCATCCGCCGGCAAGGCCCTGCAGGCCTGCGGGGCTACGAGTAGTACCGTGATCAGGACGGCTGAAAAAAGTGTTTTTGTCCGACCTTTCACAGCGCCTTTCCCTTGAGCCTGGCGAAATGCCCCGCCAGCGGTTTTTCATAGGTTGCGTCAGTCGAAAACATGGTGCACGGGACCTTCTGCCTGTTGAGAGTCCGGGTCACGTCATCGATATGGGCGCGTCTTTCGGATTCCAGCCGTCCGTTCAATCCACGGTCGACGAACACGAAATCCACTGCGCCGGTTTCGGCGTCCTGAAGCGGAATGATCCCGCCCTCGGGCAAGCGGTCCTCAACCGGATCCCGCACGTACAGCGCGTGGACGTCGTGCCTCTTGGCAGTAACGCGGAGTTCGCGCTCGAAGTCCGGGACCTCGAAGTCGGATACCACGAAGATGGCCGCCCTGCGCTTGAGGACCCTGCCCAGGTAGGACAGGGCACCGCCCAGGTCCGTGGGAGAACCGGACGCATCCATGGCCAGGACCTCGCGGATCACGCGCAGCGCGTGCTGGCGTCCCTTGCGCGGCGGGATGAACTTCTGGACTTCGGAGCCGAAGGTCAGCAGCCCCACCCTGTCGTTGTTCATCTGGGCCGAAAGGGTGATGGCGGCCGCGATCTGCGCCGCCAGCTCACGCTTGGTGTCCTCCACGCGTTCGACCCTGTCCGAGTGTCGGTACTCGGCCGAGGACAGGCCGAAGTCCATGGAACCCGAGGCATCCGCCAAAATCATGACGGTCAGCTCGCGTTCCTCCACAAAGTGCTTGATGAACACCTCGCCGGTGCGCGCGGACACGTTCCAGTCGATCAGCCGGACCTCGTCCCCTGGCGCGTACGGCCGGACCTCGTCGAAGCTCATGCCGCGGCCCTTGAACACGCTGTGATACCGGCCCGAGAGTTGCTCGTTCACCAGGCGCTGCGCCGTGATCTCGATGCGGCGCACGCGGGCCAGCATCGACTTCAGGCTTTTTTTCCGTTTCTCTTCAATCATCGCCGTCGAACCCTATGGCACGGGAACGGACTCGAACAGTTTTTGCAGGATGTCCTCGGCCGTGAGGTTTTCGGCCTCGGCCTCGTAGGACAGGATGATCCTGTGCCTCAGGACGTCCATGCCGATGGATTTCACGTCTTCCGGTATCACATAACCCCGGTGTCTCAGGAACGCGTGCGCGCGGGCCGCCTCGTTCAGATATATGGAGGCCCTGGGCGATGCCCCAAAGCGCAGGTAGTCCCGCAGGCTCTTGAGGTCCGCTTCCTCCGGATGGCGAGTGGCGAACACCAGGTCCACGATGTATTGCTTGACCTTGTCGTCCATGTAGATTTCGGCCATCATGGCGCGGGCGCGGTCGAGCTCTTCGATGGTCAGCACCTTTTCCACGGACGGGACGGTCGTCAGCGACATGCGCTCCATGATGATTTTCTCTTCATCGCGGCTGGGGTAGGTCACGCGGACCTTCAGCATGAAGCGGTCTATCTGGGCCTCGGGCAGGGGATACGTTCCCTCCTGCTCGATGGGGTTCTGAGTGGCCAGGACCAGGAAAGGTTCGGGCAGCTTGAACGTATGATCCCCGATGGTGACCTGACGCTCCTGCATGGCCTCCAGCAATGCGCTCTGTACCTTGGCCGGGGCCCGGTTGACCTCGTCGGCCAGCACAATCGAAGCGAAGATGGGGCCCTTCTTGACCGTGAACTCGCCCGTCTGCTGGCGGTAGATCTGGGTACCGGTGAGGTCCGCGGGCAGCAGGTCCGGGGTGAACTGGACCCGCGAGAAGCTGGCGTCCAGGACATCGGCCACCGTCTTGACGGTCAGCGTCTTGGCCAGACCGGGCACCCCCTCCAGCAGAACATGACCCCGGCACAACAGAGCGACCAATATGCGCTCGACCATCTCGCGCTGACCGACCACCACCTTGCCCACCTCGGCAAGCACGCGGTCAACGAAAGCGCCTTCCTTCTTCACCATTTCCGTGAGCACCCTGACGTCCTGGTCCATTTTGGATTTCCTCCGTTCACGGTCGTGCGGATTAACGCCCGGCAGCCGCGTTTATTCCCCGGCCGCGCGGAAAGGGAAGGGTAATCAGGATCGCGTGATCAAGCAATAGGCGGCAATCGGTCGGGCTGCGCTGTCGCGCGTGTCGGTGTCATCGATCCAAAGTCGAGCGTTTGCCCGAAGTGGTTGAAAATGCTATACAACCGCTGTCGTTTCGCGGCCTTGTCGCGATTGGAGGTGGTTTCAGGGTGTTCGACAAGCCTTTGTACCTTAGGGGCTTTCAACCCGCACGGCGCAACCGTGTAACCGTGTCCCTGGGCGTGGTTTTCGTCATCGGAATCCTGGTCGTGAACTATCTGGTGTTCTTCAGAAGTGAGGGCACCGTGGAACCCACCCTGGACCAGCGTCTGGCCAGACCGGTGGCGGTTCCCGACCCGTCGGCCCTGCCGGAGCCCGTGCCGGAAAAACCCAGGCTGCCTCCGGTCACCAACCTGGTCGAGGGCCGCATGATCCGCGGCGAAAACGGCAGCAGGACCCTGGTCCGTCTTGGCGCCGATCCCTACAGCGCCGGACGCGCTCTTGCGGCTGTGAGCCGTTTCGTGAACATGCGGACTCTGCGTATCGGCCAGCGGTGGAAGATGGACCTCAGGCCTGATGGAGTCATTCAAAGGCTGGTTTTTCCGGTAGACAGGGTCAAGTATATCGAAGCCGTGCTCGATGATGAGGGCTCCTACGTCTCGCGGCGCAGGGAGATCGAGACCGACAAGGAACTGATTCAGGTCGCGTGCATGATCAGGGATTCCCTGTACAACAGCCTGGACCGATGCGGTGTAGAGCGGGCGGTGGGCCGTCTGGCCACCAGGATGCTGGAGGGCCAGATCGATTTTTTCACGGACAGCCGGCGCGGCGACGTGTTGCGCATGATCGTGGTCAAGGAAAGCATCGACGGCAAGTTTCTGCGCTGGGGCATGGTCCGCGGCCTCCTGTACGAGGGTCGAGCGGTCACGGCGTCGGCCTTTCCTGTCGAGGGTGAAAAAGGGGTCAAATACTACGATGCGCAGGGGCAATCGGTAATCAGGCCGTTTCTGAGGTCACCGGTGCGATACACGCGGGTATCCTCACGGTATTCCGAGCGCCGCCTTCATCCCATTCTGCACAACTACACGCCCCATCGCGCCCTTGACTACGCCGCGCCCATCGGCACGTCCGTCTATTCCGTGGGCGAGGGCACCGTTTCATTCAGGGGGTGGAAGGGCGCCAGCGGGCGTCTGGTCGTGATACGTCACGCGAACGGCTTTCAGAGCTATTACGCCCACCTTCACCGGATTGCGAAGGGGCTCAGGGTGGGGGACCATGTTTCACGCGGCACTTTCATAGGCACCGTTGGAAAGTCCGGCAGGGCAACCGGGCCACACCTCCACTTCGCCGTGGCGCGTGACGGAAAGTTCGTCAATCCGGATGAGCTGCTTACCGCTCCGGGTCCCAGCATCGCGGAGGACGAGAAGATGGACTTCATGGCCTATGTCGGACGCATGGTGGGGCGTCTCAAGGCCCTTTCCGTCAGGGGCGCTGACGGTTCCCGGAGTTGACGGGTTTTTAGGGAAAAGGTCCGCAGGGACGTCTCCACGACTCCATTCCACGCCACGGCTCGGTTTGCTTTACGCCCATGGACGAGTGTAGGCTGTCGATGCATGGAGTAGACTAACGGACCATGGATTTGACCCGCCGCCAGCAGTGGATCGTGTTCGGCCTCGCATTTGGGATCCTGGTGTTCTCGGCCTGGCGTTTCGACGGGCCGAGTCGCGGGTACTGGGACACCTACATCACGGTCCCGGCCATGTTCATGACGGGCCAGCCAGTGGACCTGCGGCGTATCGATGGGACACCCAGGTTCAAATACGCATTGAAGGGCCGGGTTCCGGACGATACCTACGACCCCACGCCCGGCAGTTTCGGCATCGCTTCAAAGGATCAGCGCATCGGTGCGGCCATCCTGTTCGGTGGGCCGTTCGCCCTGTTCAACAAGGCCGCTTTCCGCTGGATTTACGCCGTTTCATGGAGCCTGATGTTCCTGTTCGCGTTCCTGTCGTACAGGAGGCTGACGGACGGTTTCGCGGTGCCTCTGGCGGCCGCCCTGATACTGGTCCTGAACCCGTTCTCCCTGTTCCTGGATCGCCTGAACGGCAACCAGTTGGGTCTGTTCGTGATGGTCTTTCTGTGGTTCCTGATGACCGAAAAAAAGCCTCGCTGGTGGCTCATCGGCCTACTATACGGTGTCCTGGGCGGCATCCGGAACGAGGCAATCATCCTGGGACCGATGTTTCTGGCCTTTCAGTGGCGGGACGCCAGGGCGCTCAAGCCGTTTCTTGTTCGACTGGGGTCGTTCACGGCCTTTGCCTTCATCACGATCCTGCCCGTGCTGTTGTGGAACCGTTTTGCTTACGGTCAGATGATCATCCATCCGTCGCAGGTGGCTCATCTGGAGGGATTCAGGCCCACTTTCACCCATTCCTTCTTTGGAACCACCTTCCAGTTCAACGGGCTCCTGAACTATCCCTTTCACGACCATGTGGTCCGGACCCCTCATTTTGCATTCCCCACGTTTCTGATGTGGCCTTTGGTCACGATCAAGAGCCTGGGAGTGGTGCTGACCGCGCTGGCTGCCATTGGAACGGTCGTCTTGTTCGCAAGGCGGCGGTTCGAGGCCTCAGTGCTGTTGTTCTGGTATTGCATCGTGGCCCTGCTCTTCTTTTTCCAGGAGAACTGGGAAGAGTTGAAACAGACCTTCATGGCCCTGCACATGTTCCCCCTGGTGGCGTTCGTGGCCGCCGGCCTGGCCTGGCTGGGTGAACGCATGAAGGACTGGAAGCGCTGGGCGCTGGTGGTCGTGGTAGCCGCTGCATTCGCCGTTGCCGTACTGGCGGCAAGGGGCGTTCAAGCGCCCGCGGACGAACGCTGGTACGTCAGGTTTCCCCATGCCGCGACCAGCGACTCCGGTCTGGCCGAGCTCCCCGAAGAACTGAGGAAGGACTGGCAATTCTTCTACACGCACGAAACCGAGGCAGAGATACGACGTGAGCGAATGGA
>JAADHL010000310.1 GCA_013151875.1 Deltaproteobacteria bacterium | reverse complement strand
ATATTTCGTTTCCGATACACACATCCCCGGCCTTTGCCAAGGCGGTCGGCCTGGACGGCATCATTCTTCAAGGCACCGCGACCCTGGCCATGGCGGCGCGCGAGATCCTGGACAGAGAGGCGGAACAAGAGACCCGGCGCCTGCTTTCAATCGGTTGCGGATTCACCGGCATGGTTCGACCAGGGGCCGCCATCAAGGTCAGGCTGCGCCTGCGCAAAGACGAAAGCAATAGTTCACTGTTGCTATTCGATGTTTTGGATAACACAGGCAAAATCGTGGTATCACGTGGACAGGCGAAAATCGGTCCAAAGGACTACGCCCGGTAACCGATCCGATGAAATGGATTGATCACGGCCGACGCAATGTTCTTGCAGTGCGCGCTGGCCCTTTTCATATAGCGAAGCAGCAGAACCAGCCCCAGCTTCCATTTTTCTACGCAGTCGCCGCTGGTTTCGTCGGTCATGACCTGCTTGAGCGTCCCGTCGCAGAGCTTGCTGATGACGTCGTATCGGTTCAGAACCTCCCGCGCCTTTTCCTCGTCCGAGTCCTTGAGCGCGTCTCGTGTCAGGTCGAACAGTTGAAGCGTGCCTTCCTGCACCCGCCTGTACCGGTCCTCGTATTCATGGAAACTCAACTGGTCGGGGAGCATGTCAACCAGTTCCGCGGTGTTCTTTCCGTAGTCTCCGATCCTTTCCAGATCGACCACGATGATCATCAACTGCAGCCCCTGCAACAGGTCCCTGGACCGTGACAAGGCCAGGTGCTCGAATACCTTCTTGCGCACTTCCTGCTGCTGGGCGTTGATGGTCCTGTCCATGGCCGCGACCTTCTCGCGGACCTTCATGTCGATGTCCATTTCGAGGGCCTTCGTGACCAGATTGAACATCTCCTTTCCCGTCATCAGCATTGTCAGGCAGTCCCCACGCGCCTCGTCTATTGGGTTTCTTCTGCCCTTCAGCATCTCCCACATGCGGTCAAGCATCTGGTCCTCCTTGAATCAACCGAACACAAAAATCAGGATCGAGGGTACCACCAGGTACATGCCCAGGACAAAAGCAACCGGATATGCCTTTGACTTCAACGACAGCTTCGCCAGCCCCGTCGCCATGCCGATTGGAATCCGTTTGAATGGATATATGACCGCGATGCCCAGCACATTGAACATCAGGTGGGCAAAGGCCACGGCAATCCCGGTGACCTCCCCGGCTGCAAGGGCGGCCAGGATCGCGGTGATGGTGGTCCCCACGTTGGCGCCCAGGGTGTAGGGAAAAATCTGAAAGATATTCAGCAACCCGGCCCCGGCCAAGGGAACGACGAGAGACGTGGTGACCGAACTGCTCTGGACCAGCGCGGTCATCAGGACGCCCACCAGCATGGCCCGAGGGGCGCTCTTGAACAGGACGCTGTGAAACAGGCTCTCTATTCTGATCAGGACCACGGATTTCATGATCCTGACAATCAGGAAAAGGGAAAGAAACAGCACGGTCAGGCCGAACAGAAAGGTGGCCATCTGGTGACTGAACAAGAGGCCGGAATAGTGCTTGCCCAAGGTGGTCATGCCGGCGGCCCCGGCTGCAACCATGTAGACGAGCAGCGGGCGTCTGCCCTGGTCCCGCTGGGGGCCGGTTATGAACCTGATCGCCATCAAAAGGGCCAGGAAGGCGATGAACAGCACGATCAGGTCGACCAGCATCGGGTTTGAAGCGAACATGGCCTTCACCGAGGAGATCTGGGGCTTGGTCGCCAACTTGAGGGGGCTCGTGAAGGTGCCTCCGCCGATTTCCTCGAAGGCCTCGGCAAGAGACAGCGACAGTTTGCCCAAAAACCCGGTCATCTGCTGGAGCGGCAGGAAAATGGCCACTGCCATCAGGTTGAAGAAATCGTGTACCACGGCGCATGAAAAGGCCCTCTCGAATTCCTTCCGGTTTCCGATATGGGCCAGCGACACCAGTAGATTGGTGATGCTGGTGCCGACGTTCGCGCCCATGATGATGGGGATGGCCAGTTCAAGAGCGCGGGCGTGGTCGGAACCGAACGAGCCCGCCGCGACCAGACCAACCACGATGGACGTGGTCGTGGACGAACTCTGGATGACGCTGGTAACCAGGACGCCCAGCATCAGGCCGATGAAAGGATTGCCCGCCAGTTCCTGGATCAGCTCCGCGCCGTAACCCTTTCCAAGGTCCTTGAAAGCGCCCAGAAGCCCGATGCTGACAAAGAAGGCGTCCAATGCCGCGAACAGGGCCACCACCTTCAAGACGGCGATGACCCTGGAGGCCCATAGGTTGTCGTTTGCAGCCATTCGATCACCAACTCCCGTACGGCGCCTAAGTAACCGTTTAGGCGATGTTAGTCAATACGGATTGCGGCCGAAATGCAATATCAGTATCCTTCCCTCGTAACGTAACCAGGGGTTATTCATGGTCGGTAGACATATCCGGTTGGCGTCAGCGGCCCTGTTGATGGCTTTGTCCGGTTGCGGAACCGATGAACCAGGCGTCTTCGACAACGGATCCGGGCATGACGTGTCGATCGTCGACTCGTATTCGGATTCGAAACCTGTCGAGGACAAAGGACCTGTTTCAGACACTTGTGCGGGCGATTCATGCAAACCAGTTGGATGCGAATCCGATCAGGATTGCGAGGGGGACCTGCCGCACTGCAACAAGGTTACAGGGATGTGCGTTGAATGCGTCGCCGACGCCCAATGCCCCGGGGTCCTGAAGGTCTGCAACGATGCCGTGGGGGTGTGCGTCGGCTGCCTCGATGACGGTGACTGCCCGGTCGACCTGCCTCACTGCCGCGATCAGGGGCTCTATTGCGTGGGCTGCCTCAAGGATGATGATTGCGCCGAACCGACACCTGTCTGCGAACCCTTCATCTTTCAGTGCGTACAATGCACCTCGCCCGGGGATTGCCACAATCCACTGCCCGTGTGCGACACTGCCATTCATGCATGCAGGGGGTGCAAGGATCAGTCGGAATGCGCCGGTTCCCTTACAGGTTGGATGTGCGACCAGGGATCCGGCCGCTGCGTATCCTGCCTCAACGACGATCATTGTCTGCCGCCCGCACCGATGTGCGACCTGGAAGAGGGAAAATGCGTTGCCTGCGGGTCGGACCAGGACTGCGCCGATCCAACGCCGAAATGCGACCCCATCGGCGGCGGATGCGTTGAGTGCCTGCAAGCGGGCGATTGCGCCCAGGATGCCTGGTCCTGCAACATGGAGCACAAATGCGTAGAATGCGCCAAGGACCAGGACTGCAAAGACCCTGCAAAGCCATATTGCAGCCCCTTTACCAGCAAGTGCGGCGAGTGCGTGACCAACGACGACTGCCAGATGCCCGGCAAGCCCGCCTGCGACCAGGACAACGGCGTGTGCGCCGAATGCCTGGGTTCATGGGATTGCGTATTCCCCTCCCCGACCTGCGACGTTGCCACAAAGACTTGCGTGGAGTGCGTGTCCAGCGCCAACTGTCCCTCCGCCGAGCCGATATGCGCGGACGAAGGCTTTTGCGTGGAGTGCCTTCAGGACGACGATTGCGGCGCCGAGGAACCCCTGTGCGACCAGCTCAACCACAGGTGCGTCCTGTGCAAGGGCGATTCCGACTGCCACCCTGATCAGCCTTTTTGCGCCACCGCCTACGGCACCTGCAATGCGTGCATGAGCCCGTCCGGATGCCCATACGGCCAGAAATGCTTCTTTTCGATGTGCAAGTCCCTGGCCGCGGGTCCGGACAATGACGACGACACCGTTGAAAACTCGGTGGACAACTGCCCGGACAAGAGCAACTGGTCCCAGGACGACATGGACGGCGACGGAATCGGCGACGCATGCGACGACGACATCGATGGAGACCTGGTGCCCGACTCGCAGGACAATTGCCCCTATATCAAGAATCCTGATCAGTCCGATCAGGATAAAGACGGGTGGGGCGACGCATGCGAGGGGTCCGGCATCGGCGGGGACAAGAATCGGACATGCGCGACGTTGGGCTTTGATACCGCTGTGCAGTTCCTGGAGGGCTTCGAATCCGGCAAGTTCTTCGGCTGGACGGTATACAGCGGCATCGCGGGCAGTTGGACGCCTGGGTCAGTAATGTCGTTCATCCCGCCCCAGGTTGCCTCCGGCTCGGCGCATCAGGGCGCCTACGGGGCCCGTTTTCCGAACGTGACATGGCCCGACGAGGTCAACCATGATGCGTATCTGACCCTGTGCATGCCCATGGGCGTCCAGGATCGCCTGTCGGTATGGATCAGGCCGGACAAGGTCGGGTACTGTTGCGGTCCATACGGGACCGCGGGCTTCAACATAGCGTTCGCCAAGGGCACCCAGGGCTATTCCATCACCTATTCCTGGTCCTACAGCTCCAACAAGGACAGCAAGACCCACAAGTTCGTGCGCCTGACAGAGGCCCCTTTCCAGTGGCAGGCGGGTCAGTGGAACCATCTGGACGTCGTCTTGCAGGATGAACTGAACGCCTACTTCCAAATAACGGACTTCGGCAATGTGATGATTACTCAGGTACACGTCTACAACCATTATTCCAACGGGTCGCCCAAGGGTTTCGACATCGACGACATCGAACTGATTCCGCAACCATAGGGGTTTTTTCCATGCATACCGTCCATGACCTTGACCGCGAACGACTGCTTGAACTGCTGCGCGTGCATGCCCTCAACTGGCTTGCGCACGACGGATGCTGGTTTCTGGGGGCCGAGGAAAGGGACGGATGGGACAGCGCCCAGGAACTCAATGAGAAGTCCTGGCGCCGGTTCACCAGGGTCGAGGCGCGACGCATCCTGAAGTTCATGGGGATCGGACCCGGGGGAGGGACCGAGGCATTGGCCCAGGCCCTCCAGTTCCGCCTCTATGCCCAGGTCAACGACCAGGAAATCGTTGAAATGGACGAACATCGCCTGGTGTTCACCATGAAGGAGTGCCGGGTCCAGGCCGCGCGCCGCCGAAAAGGGCTGCCCCTGCACAAGTGCAAATCCGCCGGGATCATCGAGTACGCCGGTTTCGCCGAGACCATCGACCCCCGCTTCAGGACCCGTTGCATCGTATGCCCACCGGACGAAACGCCCCCGGGCGTCTATTGTTCGTGGGAGTTCACCCTTGAAGGATGATCCGACCCCGGTTCGTCAGGAACCTTCCGGAAACCGGAGCACCGCAGACATCGCAAAGTGGTCCGAG
>JAADHL010000204.1 GCA_013151875.1 Deltaproteobacteria bacterium | reverse complement strand
GGCGAGGTGTCCACGGAAGCAGCCGAACTGGTCTGCACCGACTCGCTGGACGGGTGCGGGCCGTAGATGGTGCGAAACGGGACCGGTTGTTTCATTCCCAGTTTTCTCCCCCCGGAGGTCGTCTGTATTAATGTTTAGATCCGGTGACTTAGATGTCACGATACGAAACAGGCCGATCTCAAACCAGAAAGTGTTGGAAACAAGGAAAGACAAAAGGTTAGGGGCGCGCGCGGATCGGGTCGAAGTTTTTTTTTCGCCCGTAAACGCCCGATAAAAGACTTTTTTTCCAGATAGTGATATTTCCCGCTTGTCAAGCCTCCGACTCGGCGGTAATAAATCTCTTTGCTAGGCCAGAAAGCCTTCAGCGAACAGAGGCTCGTGGTAAAACGGCCAAAAAAGGGGCGGCTCAGTATGCTCGAAACATGGCGGCAGACTCTCGATGTCCTGAAGACCAGGTTGGATCCCGTCCAGTTCGAAACGTGGTTGAGTCCGTTGAAGCAGGTTGAGGGGACGGAGGGCTCCCTTACGCTCGAGGTCCCTGACGAGTTTTTCGCCAGATGGGTGAGGGACAATTACCTGGACATCATCAAGGACGCGGTGTGGGACACGACGCGTTGTCACGTGGGCATCGATTTCAAGATCAGCGGTTCCGGCGGCGAAAAGCGGGCGCGAAGGGGAAAGTCGGACAGGGACGGGCAGGCAATCAGCCGCCACGAGGACCTGGGCGAGAGGCTGGTCCCGCGTTTCACCTTCGACACATTCGTGGTGGGCCCCTCCAACGAGGTCGGTCATTCCGCGTGCGAGATGGTGGCCGAGAACCCGGCCGGCTCCTACAATCCCATGTTCATCTATGGTGGGGTGGGGCTGGGCAAGACCCACCTGATTCAGGCGGTCGGGCACGAGATACGTCGCCGGTTTCCGGACATGCGCATCCTCTATATGTCAGGCGAGTCCTACGTCAACGAGATCATGACCGCGGTCAAGAACAACCGGCTCGATGCCGTGCGCTATCGGTACCGCGGGCAGTGCGACGTGCTGCTGGTGGACGACATCCAGTACCTGGCTAACAGGGAATTCGCCCAGGAGGAGTTCTACCACACGTTCAACGAGCTCTATAACGCCCAGAAACAGATCGTGATTACCGGCGACCAGTTCCCCTCGGCCATTCCAAAGGTGTCCGAGCGGCTCCGTTCCAGGTTCGGCTGGGGTCTGATCGTCGATATCGGCCCGCCCGAGCTGGAGCTGCGCGTCAGGATCGTGCAGCAGAAGGCCGCAAGGGAAGGCGTCAAGCTTTCGGATGACGTGGCGTCGTACCTGGCCTCCCGGTTCACCACCTCCGTCAGGGACCTGGAGGGGGCGCTCAACAGGGTGACCGCTCATGCCCTGATCAGGAAGATACCCTTGACCCTTGACCTGGCCAGGCGGGTTACCGACCGGATCGTCACGGACAGGAGGGGGCGGCTGACCACGGACGTGGTGTTGAAGATCGTGGCCGAATATTTCCAACTGCAGGTGTCCGACCTCAAATCCGCCAGACGCCACCGCGGCGTTTCCATGCCCAGGCAGATCGCCATCCACATTCTCAGGAAACACACGGGCGCCTCGCTCCAGTCGATCGGTCAGGCCCTGGGCGGTCGCAGCCACACTACCGTGCTGTCGGCCCTCAGCCGTATTGAAAAGGTCATTGAATCCGAACCCGCCACCGAGCGCGCCCTCAAGGACATCGAACGCCAGCTCGGCATGTCGTAGGGACCCCTCTTTCCATATTTCTTTGCTTGACATTGAATCCGCGCGAACTTATCATCCGTCGGCTTTTTAAGGACGAAGTGGAGGACTGGATGCCACTCTCGACGGACCAGAAACAGGCGATTATCAGCGAGTACCGCACGCACGACAGCGATGTAGGGTCCCCGGAAGTGCAGGTTGCCATCCTCACGTCGAGGATCCGCTACCTTACCGAGCACTTCAAATCCCACAAACTGGATCACCATTCCAGGAGGGGGCTGCTGAAGCTCGTTGGGAAGCGCCGTCGACTGCTGGACTACCTGAAGAGAAAGGAGGCGTCTCGTTATTTCGAGCTGATCTCCAGGCTGGGCATCCGCAAGTGACTTTTCCTGCCGTTGGGGCGGGAATCAACAATTCAGGTCCATCCAAACCACAGAGTCCGTAATGGACGCCTGGGCCGCGCGGATATGCGCGAAACGGGCAGGATGGAGGAGTATCAAGACATGTTGAAGGAAACAATCGATTTTTACGGCAAGAAACTGACCATCGAGACAGGGAGGCTCGCCAAGCAGGCACATGGCTCGGCCCTGGTGACCCTGGGCGATACGGTGGTCCTGGTCACGGTGGTCGCGGGCAGACCGCGTGAGGGCGTCGATTTCCTGCCCCTGACCGTTGAATACATGGAACGCACCTACGCCGCCGGCAAGATACCCGGCGGGTTTTTCAAAAGGGAGGGGCGGAACACCGAGATCGAGACCCTGACCAGCCGCCTCATCGACCGCCCCATAAGGCCGTTGTTCCCCAAGGGGTACAGGTTCGATACCCAGGTTCTGGCAACGGTCCTGTCCCACGACAAGGTCAACGACCCGGGGATCCCGGCCCTGATCGGCGCCAGCGCCGCTCTGACCTTTTCGGACGTGCCGTTCGACGGTCCCATAGCCGGCCTCAGGGTGGGTTCGCTGAACGGTGAACTGGTGGTCAACCCCACTTACGCCGAGCGCGAGGAATGCAGTCTGGACCTGGTCGTGGCGGTCGGCCGGGAAGGCCTGACCATGGTCGAAGGCAAGGCCACGATCGTGCCCGAGAAACTGCTGGTGGAGGCGCTGCTGTTCGCCGAAAAGGCCGCCAAGCCGCTGCTGGACCTTCAGGAAAAGATGGCCGCTGAACTGGGCGTGACCAAGCGCGACCTGGAACTGCCCAAGACCGACGAGGCCCTGGTCGCCCGGGTGCGGGAGGTGGCCTGGGAACCCATGTGCAAGGCGCTGGAAGAGAAAGAGAAGATGC
Source organism: Deltaproteobacteria bacterium (assembly GCA_013151875.1). Taxonomy (GTDB): domain Bacteria; phylum Myxococcota_A; class UBA9042; order DTJE01; family DTJE01; genus JADDHL01. The sequence continues at coordinate 2,192 of JAADHL010000204.1, read as the reverse complement.
CGCGCCACCATGCGATCTCCGCTGTGAAGGAACTGGCGTTGAAGGAACTCGGGGAGGAGTTCGAGGGCCGCGGCAAAGAGATAGTCGGCATCGTGGAGGGCCTGGAAAAGGAACGACTGCGACGCCTGATCCTGGACGAGGGCAAGCGCGTGGACGGCCGTGGTCCCCAGGATGTGCGCCCCATTTCCTGCGAGGTAGGACTTTTGCCCAGGACCCACGGTTCAGCCCTGTTCACCCGCGGCGAGACCCAGGCCATCGTGTCCACTACGCTGGGAACTTCGTCCGACGAGCAGCGCCTGGACCTGCTGACGGGCGACACCACCCGCGATTTCATCCTGCACTATAACTTCCCGCCCTACAGCGTGGGCGAGGTCAAGATGATCCGCGGACCCAGCCGACGTGACATCGGTCATGGGACACTGGCCCGCCGCGGCGTCTCCGCGGTGCTGCCCGGCGACGACGTGGACTTTCCCTACACCCTGCGCGTCGTATCCGAGATCCTGGAGTCCAACGGTTCGTCGTCCATGGCCACCGTGTGCGGTTCCTCGATGTCCCTGATGGACGCGGGCGTGCCGATCAAGTCCCATGTGGGCGGCATCGCCATGGGCCTTGTCAAGGAAGGCGACAAGGTGGTCGTGCTCACGGACATCCTGGGCGACGAGGACCACAGCGGCGATATGGACTTCAAGGTGGTTGGCACCGAAGAGGGCGTGTCCGCGGTGCAGATGGACATCAAGTGCAGCGGCCTCAACGAAGAGATATTCACCAGTGCCCTCGAACAGGCCCGCAAGGCCAGGCTTCATATCATCGGCAAGATGAAGGAGGCCATTGAAAAGCCGCGCGAGAACTATTCCGAATTCGCGCCGCGCATCCTGTCGATGAACATCAACCCCGACCGGATCAGGGACCTGATCGGCCCCGGCGGCCGCAATATTCGCGGTATCCAGGCCGATACCGGCGCCAACATCGAAGTCAACGACGAGGGCGTCGTCCTCATCGCGACCCCGGACCAGGCCGTGGCGGACAAGGCCGTGGCCATGGTCAAGGCCCTGACCGACGAGGCCGAGGTGGGCAAGACCTACACAGGGCAGGTGGTCAAGACGGTCGATTTCGGGTGTTTCGTGCGCATCCTGCCCGGGGTCGAGGGCCTGGTCCATATCAGTGAGCTTGCCAACCGCCGCATCCAGAGGGTGGAGGACGTGGTCCGGGAAGGCGACGAGATCACCGTCAAGTGTATCGGCGTGGACGCGCGTTCCGGCAAGGTGCGCCTGTCGCGGCGAGCCACCCTGGAGGACGCCGGTGACAGAGATTCCGGTGATCAGGGGCGTCGGCAAGATCACGGGGATCGTCCTGATCGGAGCCGCGGACGCGACCGTGACGATCGCGGCGGCCGCAGAGATCGGTAAGAATTCGTTGGAATTGATGACGTAACCGCATGCCTGATTCGCCGGCCATAAGGATCCTGCGCCTGAGAACTCATGACCTGGACATTGCCGCACCCGAATACGCCACCTCCGGTTCGGCCGGCATGGACCTCCCCGCGGCCGTTGCGGAACCGGTGGTCATGGGGCCCGGCGAACGCGTCCTTATCCCCACTGGATTCGCCATCGCCCTCCCGGAGGGATTCGAGGCCCAGGTCAGGCCCCGCAGCGGACTGGCCCTGAAGCACGGCGTCACCGTCCTGAACTCGCCGGGGACCATCGATTCCGACTATCGGGGCGAGGTCAAGGTCATCCTGGTGAATCTGGGCAACGACCCCTTCACCGTGAAAAGGGGCGACCGGATCGCCCAACTGGTAATCTGCCGGGTTGCAAGGGCGGAGGTCGTCGAGGTGGATGACCTGGACAGCACCGATCGCGGCCAGGGTGGGTTCGGGCATACGGGCGGCTGACACTACTGTTCCCTTGACAGCCCTGTAACTGATTTCAATATTGTCTACCAGGTAGTTTCGGGAGAAACCGGAATGTTCTGGGACCCAATGTATTTCCTGTTCCTGGCCCCGGCCCTGATATTGAGCATCTGGGCCCAGGCAAAGGTCAAAAGCGCGGTAAAAAAATACTCCAAGGTGGCCTCTTCTTCTGGCCTGACCGGGGCGCAGATAGCCAGGGCTATCCTTGATTCGCACGGCGTGAACGGCGTCAGGATCGAGGCCGTGGGCGGTAACCTGACCGACCACTACGACCCTTCCGGAA
>JAADHL010000164.1 GCA_013151875.1 Deltaproteobacteria bacterium | reverse complement strand
GAACCGAGGGTCTATGCCAGGTATTTCAAAGGATATCGGCCCCAGACCCTGGGCCGAAAAAAGATTACCGAGGCCCTTCGTCGCGAGGTCTTTGAAAAGCGCAACGAAGCGCTGGCGGACATCATGGTTCTGCTGTGGAACCAGGCCCACCGGGATGTCTACCAGGCCATGCTGGAACACGTAAAGACGATAAGCGAGGACGTCGAGACAATCGAGCGGATCGAGGATGACAAGGCCGAGGAATTCACCGCGGATCTCGAACAGAGTTTCGACAAGACCGACATCCTCATATGCGTATGTCTCAACGAGGTCAGGTTCAGTCCGAAATTCATCGATGAAAAACTGGTAGGCTCAACCGGCGAGCCTCCCGCGACCGGGGCCCCCGCCGCCAAAGATCCCGATGTGGAGCCCGAAGATTCCGAGTCCGTTGCCGACGGCACCCATGAGGACCAAAAAAATCCTTGACGAAAAAATCCTTGACGAGGTTGACGCCAACTCGGATAATGAATACGGAAAATTTGTTTTGGAGGGGTACCTATGGCCTCAAAGAGATTGCCCACTTTCAAGAAGCGGGTGCACGACTTTCTGTCTAGTGAAGAGGGGAAAGTCACCCGGGGCCAGGCAGCTGCAGTCGGAACGTTCCTCCTGATGGCGGGAAGCAGCGGGCATGCCTTGGCAAGCAGTGGATCGAGCGGCGACCATGGTCCGGCAAGTGACCTGGGTGTCGAGCAGCACTGCTCGCACGGCTCTCACGGGTCCCATGGATCGCACGGGTCCCACGGTTCGCATGCTTCTCACGGCTCCCACGGATCACATGGATCCCATGGTTCCCACGGGTCCCATGGTTCGCATGGATCCCATGGATCGCACGGGTCCTGGTAGCTTCCGCCTTCGGGAACCTCGACGGGCACGGGCGGGTCCGGATGAGGTGGTGCGACGACGAGGTGCGTGGCTTACGCCGACGCCGTTGTTAGATTCTCTACGCAAACAACCACTATAGGTATGATCACAATGAGGTGCCGTAAGTCAGGCTCCCGATGTCGCGGCATCGGCATTGAACAACGGGACGGCTTGCGGCCTTGACCGAATGCAAATCCTCTTTACATGACCAGTCCCGTCTGGTAGGCAGGGCAGGTCTTTGTCAGGGTGGAACATTGACCCCGAAAAACATCATCGTCGTCGTGATCGCGCTCTCAGTGGTCGGGGGCGGAGTCGCAATCGTGGGGTCATCCATGTCCTCCGGCGTCTTCAGCCTGACGCTGAAGCAGGTACTGGATGCGCCCGCCAAACTGGAAACGCGCGAGTTCAAGGTGGTTGGAAACGTAGTGGCCGGCTCGATAAAGAAAGGCGCAAACCAGTTCGAAATAGATTTCGTGATCAGCGACAAAGAGGGGCGGCGGCTGGCCTGCCATTTCAAGGGATCGGTGCCCGACCCGTTCGCCGAGGGAAGGGAGGTCATCCTGCAGGGACGGCTCGCCGATTCAGGGGCAGCGCCGGGCGACCTGAAAATGGAGGTTTCCAAGATCACCGTGAAGTGCCCCTCAAAGTACGAGGAAGCAGGCATGAATGAAGACGAATTCCAGGATTACTACAAACAGAAATATAAAAACGGCCACCGGAAGGAGTGACCCCCGGCATGCAGGTTCTCGGACAGGTCCTGGTTCTGGTTTCCTTCGGTCTCACGGCGGTGGTTGCCGCCCTGGCCATGGCGGGCGTGATCCTGGATGACAAGGTCTATGTCAGGGCCTCCGCCTTCGGCATCAGGTCGGCGGCATGGCTGAACGGCGCCGTGGCCCTGGTGCTGCTGCACGGCTTTCTGACGCACGACTTCTCCAACCAGTACATTGCTTCATACAGCGATTCTGGAATGCCGCTTTTGTACCTGCTGGCCGCATTCTGGGCCGGTGAAAAAGGGGCGCTGCTGTTCTGGGTGGTGGTGCTGTCCATCGCCGGCGCCGTGATGAGCCGACGCATCATGCGCTGTGAAGACACCAAATTCTGCGGCACAGCCGGGGCGGTCGTCGCGCTGGCGCTCTTCTTTTTCGAACTCCTGATGGTCTACGCCTCGCACCCATTCGAAATTTTTCTCACGTTTCAGGGCCCGGCCGACGGTTCCGGAATGAATCCCCTGCTTCAGAATCCCCTCATGGCCGTCCATCCGCCTTTGCAACTCGCCGGTTTTGTCGCCTATACCATCCCGTTCGCGTTCGGCATGGGCGCCCTGGTATCCGGGCGAAGCGACGGCTCGTGGATCAGGGAGGCGCGCCCTTGGAACCTGTTCGCCTGGACGATGCTGACGGCGGGGCTGTTGATTGGAGGTCTGTGGGCCTACCTGGAACTGGGTTGGGGCGGGTTCTGGGGGTGGGACCCGGTGGAAAACGCCGCCCTGCTGCCCTGGCTTTCAGGAACCGCCCTCCTGCACTCGTCCGCCACTGAACGCAGACGGGGGATGTTCCGCAGGTGGAATCTCTTTCTGGTGATCCTGACCTTCCTGCTGACGATTTTCGCCACATTCCTGACCAGGAGTCAGCTCATAGCCTCCCTGCACTCGTTCGCCAACTCGGTGCTGACACCCTATTTCATGTATTACATGCTGGTGCTGATCGTGGGATGCGGTTCTTTGCTGGCATGGAGGTACAAAAGGCTTGCGCCTGCTCACCGGGTCGAATCCCTGTGGTCGCGCGAGTCCATGGTGGTCGCGAACGGCATCCTGTTCATGGTCGCCCTCTTCATCGTCCTGTGGGGGACCCTGCTGCCAAAGATGTCCGAGTCCCCTGCCGTGCAGATGGCAATCAACTCCGTTATCGACATTTTCAACTCGGTCACCGGGGGCAACGCAAGCCGGCTCAAGGAAGCCCTGGTGGTTGGACCCGATTGGTTCAACAAGGTGATAGCGCCCGTCGGCCTCCTGATTCTGGCGTTGACCGCCATTGGTCCGATGCTGCCGTTTCGCACCGGGGACCGCGCACTGGTCAGGCGGCGCCTGGGCAAAACCGCGATCCTGGCCGTCGTGGTGGCCCTGACCGTAGCAATCGTTTTCGTGCTCGCAAGGGCCTTTAGGCTGTCAGGCGATATGGACCTTACACTGTCGGCGGCCGTGCTTCTTACGCTGCGGGGTCTGTCGCTCGCCGGGGTCTATGGGATTCTGGGAGTCCTGTTCGCGTCGTGGGTGATGGCGACCGCCACGCTGGACTACTTCAGTTCTGTCAGGCTCAACGTCGGTATGACCGGCCACTCGCGTCTGAAGGCCGCGGTCAGCCTGTTCAGGTCCAACCCAGGTCGGTTCGGGGGCGACATCGTGCACATCGGGGTCGCCCTTTGCTTCCTGGGATTCGCGGGCGCGGCTGGAAAGCTGGAAAAGAAAGACGTGATCATGGAACCCATGGACCGAATGGTCCTGGGCGGCAGTGATCTGGTCTATGTGGACACCGCCGAAAAATTCGTATCCAAGGGCGGCTTCGCGTCGGTGGTGACCAACGTACTGGTCTATCCTCACAGAAAACCCCTTCCCGAAAAGGTGCTTTCGAAACTGCGGGCTATCCCGAACGTGGTCGACATTGACGCTGAACAGAGTCCGGAGGTCATCCTGCGGTTCAAGTCCGATGACGCGGCCCGGATGTTCTTTGCCCAGGCGTTCGCGCGCACCGTGATGAAAAAGGACCTTACGCCCGTGCGCATCGACCACTCACGCGGCGAACTCTACCTGGCGCCGACCGCGTTGGGGACTCTGAAGGTCCTGCCGCGTGCATTCCTGCGCTATATGGAGGAACTCAAGGTGCTGGCCGCCGTTGTCGGGCCGAACGTGATCGAGGTTCGCCGCGCCAGGGGAGAACCAATGATCCTGGCCAGGTGTTCGGACAAGGATATTTTCCGTTCCATTGTCCAGGGATTGAACGACGACGACGCCCCGCCGTACCTCACAACGGCTCCGGTCAAGGGTGATGCCCGGCGGGTGCGCGTTCTGGCCGCCGGCGTCGGCAAAATGATGCGGCCGGAGGTCCGCTTCTACCTGAACTTCGAAAGCCCTACCTCCGAGGTGGACATTGACAGCGGGTTGCTGTACGACCTCTACATCGCGGCCATGCCGGGCATGGGATCGAGGGCCGTGAACATGTCCGCGATGGTCAATCCGCTGATGACGTGGCTTTGGGCGGGCGCCCTGGTGGTGCTCGTGTTCGGGTTCGCCCTGGTTTTCCCGGCGAGGGGAAATCAAGGTGTTCCCCGACGCAAGGAGGCTGGATGACAAGCGCCCTGGACGTCCTGTTCCTGCTGGCGGTCTCGGCCTGCACGGTGACGGCCCTGGTGCGGGCGCTGCAGATGGCCGGCGTCCTGTGGGGCAAGGATGAGTGACGCATCGAATACCATTGGCGGGCATGGGATCCGCGCTTGGGGCGGCGTGTGCCGAAGGATTCGGCTGCCCATTGCTTACCCGATTATCTTCATGAGCATCCTGTTGACGCCACCGGCTTCAGCAGGGACGCCGTCAAAGAATCCGTCCGCCGGAATAAAGACATCCCTGGCCGTGCAGGTCATGGCTGACGATAAACGCCTGGTCGTAACCCAGGTCCTGGGCATCGACGCCGTACAGGACCATAAGGGCCCATCCGAAAAATCCTGGAAGTTCCCCCTGCTGCTGCCGGGCCGGGGCCCGGTTCCCTCGATGGTCGGGCGGTCCGAAAAGAACCCCGATGGAATCAACGTGCAGACGGGTCGGGGAACAAGGGTCGCTTTCAACTCCGACGGACTCACCGTTACCGGCGATCCCGCCTCGCCTGGAGGTGTCAGGGTACAGACAAAATATACAGTGCCGGTGACGGCCGGGTCCGTCCCTTTCCTGCTGCGGCCGACGATGGACCTGAATTCCCTGCAGTTCGTGACCCGGCGAAACGCGACCTGGGGGATGCAGCTCCGCCCGATGGTTCCGTATTCCTTTCGGGAGGAGGTGGAGGAGGACGGGACCTGGCAATACATGAACGTGATACATGAAATCCGGGCGGGGACCACCGTGCGTGTTCAGGCCGGCCACCTTCCCAGTCCTTTCGGGCCGTACCGGTTTGCGGGCGTCCTGGCCATGCTCCTGGCCATCGGCATCCTGCTGCTGGGCATGGCGTCCAGAAGAGGCGGGAAAACCGAATCATGACCGAAACCCCGCAGATTACCCTTGTCGTGAGCGACCTGACCAGGGTGGTGGGAAGACGCCACATACTTCACCGGATATCCTTCGA
>JAADHL010000244.1 GCA_013151875.1 Deltaproteobacteria bacterium | reverse complement strand
TACGAGATCATGCGGCCGGAAACGGTGGGTGCGAGCCGCAGCCTGTTGGTCCTGGGAAAGCACTCGGGCCGGCACGCGGTCAAGGCGCGCCTGGCCGAGCTCGGCTACCGGCTGAGCGACGAGGATCTGCACAAGGCATTCGAGCGGTTCAAGATACTGGCGGACAAAAAGAAGGCCATAACCGACGCCGACCTGGAGGCCCTGGTTGCCGACGAACTGTTCAGGCCGGAGGAACTGTTCACTCTGGATGGTCTGCAGGTGGCCTGCGGGACCATGGGCCTGCCCACCGCCACGGTGCGCCTGATCGGACCCAACGGCGATGAAATGACGAGGGCGGCGCTGGGTACTGGCCCGGTGGACGCCGCATTCAAGGCGATCCGCGAATTGACCAGCGCCAGGATCACGCTGCTGGAGTTCGCGGTCCAGTCCGTGACCCAGGGCATTGACGCTCTGGGCGAGGTAACGGTGCGCGTGCGCGACGACTCCGGCCGTGGGCCGGCCTCCATGGATGAACCGGATACCCGCCGGACATATCTGGGCCATGGCGCGGACACGGACATCGTGGTTGCCGGCGCCAAGGCCTATCTCATGGCGGTCAACAAGGTGCTGGTCGCTGGCCGCGGGAGGGTCGTCGAATGACGCCGCCTGAACCCCGCACAATGTACGGAAAAATCTGGGATGCCCACGTGGTTGCGCAGGAGGCCGGATGCCCGGCAATCCTGTATGTGGACCTGCACCTGGTCCACGAGGTCACGTCACCGCAGGCGTTTACCGGGCTGCGGCGCCGCGGCGTCAAAGTTAGGAGGCCCGAACTCGCCGCGGCCACCATGGACCACTCTACCCCCACCCTTCCAGGCTCCACCATTGATTCCGTGATGGGCCAGGCCAGGGTCCAGCTGGACCAATTGCGGGCCAACTGCGAAGAACACGGAATCAGGCTGTATCCAATGGGGTCCGACAAGCAGGGGGTAGTTCACGTGGTCGGGCCGGAAAGGGGACTTACCCGGCCGGGCATGACCGTGTGCTGCGGCGACAGCCACACCGCCACTCACGGCGCGTTCGGGGCGCTGGCGTTCGGCATCGGCACCAGCGAGGTCGAACACGTGCTCGCCACCCAGTGCCTGCTGCAAAGGCGGTCAAGGACCATGGAGGTGCGCTTCGAGGGACGGCCCCAAGACTGCGCGACGGCCAAGGACATGATTCTGGCGCTGATAGCCAGGATCGGTGTCGGAGGAGGCGCCGGCCATGTAATCGAGTACAGTGGTGACGCCATAAGGTCGCTCGGCATGGAAGGCAGGATGACGCTTTGCAACATGACCATCGAGGGGGGCGCCCGTTCCGGTCTGATCGCCCCGGACGACACGACGTTCGAGTACCTGGCCGGACGCGAATTCGCACCCACCGGGGCGGATTGGGACGAAGCCGTCAGGAAATGGCGCGCCCTGCCCTCCGATCCGGGCGCGGCATTCGACTCTACCATCGATATCGACGTTTCCGGTCTGGGCCCGATGATCACCTGGGGCACCAATCCCGGCATGGCGATCCCCATCGAAGACAGGGTGCCGGACCCGGCCTCGGAAGACGACCCGGCCCTCAGGGACGCGGCCGAAAAGGCCCTGCGTTACATGGATTTGCGCCCCGGGGAACCAATCCTGGGACACGTGGTGGACGTGGTATTCATCGGGTCGTGCACCAACTCCCGTATATCCGACCTGCGCGATGCCGCGCGTGTTTTCAAGGGGCGCAAGGTCAGCAACGGCGTTCGGGCACTGGTGGTGCCTGGCTCGGTCCAGGTAAAGCGCCAGGCCGAGGCCGAGGGGCTGGACAGGGTTTTCACGGACGCCGGGGCCGAGTGGCGCGAGCCGGGTTGCTCGATGTGCATCGCCATGAACGGCGACATGCTGGAGCCGGGCCAGTACGCCGTCTCGACCAGTAACAGGAACTTCGAGGGACGCCAAGGCAAGGGAGGCCGCACCTTCCTGGCGTCGCCTCTGACCGCCGCTGCATCCGCGGTCACGGGCAAGGTGGCCGACCCCAGGAGGCTGGTCGGATGAAGAAGTTCACCAGGCTTACTTCACGCATGGTCCCACTTCCCGTCAACGATGTGGACACGGACCAGATCATCCCGGCGCGCTTCCTGACGGTCACGGACAAGGAGGGGCTCGGCAAGAGCCTGTTTTGCGACTGGAGATACGACGACTACGGGGCGCCCCGCGCGGACTTCGTGTTGAACCGACCGGCATCGGAAGGGGCGAAGATACTGCTGGCCGGGCGCAACTTCGGGTGCGGGTCCTCGCGCGAACACGCCCCCTGGGCACTGACCGACTGGGGCTTCAGGGCGGTGATCGCCCCATCCTTTGCGGACATCTTTGCCAACAACGCGCTCAAAAACGGGCTTCTGACCGTTCGCCTGGAACAGGACGTGTGGGCGAGTCTGGTGGATCAGGTCCAACGCGACACCCGGGTGGAGGTGACCGTGGACCTCGAAAGACGCGTCCTGGTGCTGCCGGACGGCAATGAGGCCGGATTCCCCATCGACGACTTCTCCAGAAAATGCCTGCTCGAAGGGACGGACGAGCTTGAATACATCATGTCCTTTGCCCAGGCGATTTCCGCGTTCGAGGGGCGCCGTTGAAGACGGACATCCAGATCTACGACACAACGCTGAGGGACGGGACCCAGCGCGAGGGTCTGTCCCTGTCCCGCGAGGACAAGATCCGCATCGCCGTACGCCTGGACAAGCTGGGCGTGGCATTCATCGAGGGTGGATGGCCCGGATCCAACCCCAAGGACGCCGAATTCTTTGAACGGGCGAGGGACATCGAGTGGCATACGGCCAGCATCACGGCCTTCGGTTCGACATGCAGGGTGCAGGCCGCGGTGGAAGACGACGCGAACCTGCGCGCGCTGGCGGACGCCGGCACCCCGGTATGCGCGATCTTCGGGAAGTCATGGAGGCTGCACGTCACCGAGGTCTTGAAAACAACGCCCGACGAAAACCTGCGACTCATCCAGCAAAGCATCGCGTGGCTGGTTGAACAGGGGCGCAGGGTCATCTTTGATGCAGAGCATTTCTTCGACGGTTATCAGGACGACCCCGTATTCGCGATGGAAACGCTTAGGGCCGCCGAGCGGGGCGGCGCCGAGGCCCTGGTTCTGTGCGACACCAACGGGGGCACCCTGCCCTGGCTGGTCGAAAAAATCGTCAAACAGGTCGCCGCCGACACTTCCACCCGGCTGGGATTTCACGGCCATGACGACGGCGGCTTCGCTGTGGCCAACAGCCTGGTGGCGGTGCGGGCCGGGGCAACGCATGTTCAGGGCACCATCAACGGATATGGCGAAAGGTGCGGCAACGCCAACCTGTGTTCCATCATCCCCGACATCGAGTTGAAAATGGGGCTCAAGTGTCTGCCGGATTCGGGGCTGGCCCAGATCACGGAGGTGTCGCGCTTTACCGCAGAGGTCGCGAACCTGGCCCACGACGATCATATGCCCTACGTGGGCAGGAGCGCTTTCGTCCACAAGGGAGGCATCCATGTGGCCGCGATGAGGCGCAATGCGGAATCATACAGCCACGTGGCGCCCGAAGTGGTGGGCAACGAGTCGCGTGTCGTGGTGTCCGAGTTGTCCGGGAGGGGCACAGTGGTCCACAAGGCAGAGGAACTGGGCGTCAGGGTCGGGCCCGACATGGACGTCGGCGATGTGTTGGCCCAGATCAAGATCAACGAGGCCAAGGGCTTTTCGTACGAAGCGGCCGGCGCTTCGGTGGCTCTGATGGTGGCCAGAAGGGCCACGGGCTACACGCCGCCTTACGAACTGGTCGACTACATGGTGAACGTAGAGCGCCGAAGAGGGCGCGGAACCTTTGCCGAGGCCACCGTCAAGGTCGAGGTGGGCGGTCGAATCGCGCACACCGCGGCCGAGGGCGATGGTCCGGTAAACGCCCTGGATAGGGCATTGCGAAAGGCCCTGCTGCCCCATTACCCCGAACTGGCGGAAATAAAGCTAGTGGACTACAAAGTACGCATACTGGACGGTGACAAGGCCACCCAGGCCATGACCAGGGTATTGATCGATACCAGCGACCAAAAGCGCACCTGGGGAACGGTCGGGGCTTCGGCCAACATCATCGAGGCGTCCTGGAGGGCCCTGACGGATGCGATCGAATACGGGCTGATGCTGCACAGGGAGACTGACAGATGAAAGCTGATGTGGTCCTGCTGCCCGGTGACGGAATCGGCCCGGAAATAATCGCCCAGGCACGCCGCGTAATGGAAGCGGTGGCTAAGAGGTTCGGGCATGAATTCGGGTTCAGCGAGCACCTCCTTGGTGGATGCGCCATCGACCGGACGGGCGTGGCCATGCCCGACGAGACGCTTCAGGCTTGTCTGGCGGCCGACGCGGTCCTGCTGGGCGCCGTGGGTGGTCCGAAATGGGACGACCCCACAGCGGCCGTGCGTCCGGAACAGGGGCTGCTGGGGCTTCGCAAGGGTCTGGGGCTGTTCGCCAACCTGCGTCCCGTAAGCGTGCATCCTTCACTGAAGGCCGCGTCCCCAATAAAGGAAGACCGGCTCGAAGGCGTGGACATCCTTGTGGTGCGCGAACTGACCGGCGGCCTGTACTTCGGCAGGCCCCAGATGCGCGAGGAGATCGCGGGTGGCGTGCGCGCGGTGGACACCCTCGAATACACGGACGCCGAGATCCGCCGCGTGGTCAGACTGGCCTTCGAACTGGCCACGGGCAGGCGCCGCCACGTCACATCCGTGGACAAGGCAAACGTGCTGGAGTCTTCGCGCTTGTGGCGTCAGGTCGCCCAGGAGGTGTCTCTGGACTTTCCGGACGTGACTATCGAGCATCAACTCGTCGACGCGGCCGCCATGAGGCTTGTGACCAACCCTTCCGCCTTCGACGTCATGGTCACGGAAAACCTCTTTGGCGATATCCTGACTGATGAGGCGTCGGTGTTGTCCGGATCCCTGGGCATGCTGCCAAGCGCCTCCCTGGGTGCCGGCGGGCCCGGTCTGTATGAACCCATCCACGGCTCGGCCCCAGACATAGCCGGCAAAGGCATAGCCAATCCATTGGGCATGATCGCCAGCACCGCCCTGCTGCTCAGGTATTCCCTGGGCCTTCGCACGGAAGCCGAAGCGATCGAGAGCGCGGTTCATGCGGCCGTGGCCGACGGGGCGCGCACCGCGGACCTGGGAATCTTTCGACCCACGTAATGGGCGATGAAGTGCTGAAGCGCCTGTCCTGAAACCCGAAAGCCGGTCTTGCCGGCGCTGATTACAGGCGGGAAATGCGTTTCAGGCGCCAGGTCGCGATCAAGGCAAAGCCCAGCGCGAACAGCAACAGGACGCCGACACGGGGCAACACCTGCGCCACGCCGTAGTCCCTGACCAGGATATCGAGATACGCATCCAGGGCCCAACCGTGGGGCACGGCGAGGCTCATCTTCTGCATGAAGGCCGGCATCACGAACTTGGGCACCATGATCCCGCCCAGCACCGTCATGATAATAAGGACCGCAGCCGACACGGATGCCACGTGGAAGGAACTGTCGGACATGGCGGACATCAGCAGGCCGAACGCGATGGCAACCGCCGAGATCGCGGCCGTGACCAGGACCAAGGCCATGACGTTGTTCACGGCCAGCGCCGGTCCGCCCAGCGAGGGCAACACAAATACACCGATGCAGAACATCAGGAAGCCCTGTGCCAGATTGATCAGAAAGAAGGGCGCGGTCTTGCCCGCTATGTAGGCGGTCATGGACACGGGCGCCACCATGATGCGCCGGTACGCCCCACTGTTGCGTTCCGAAATGATGTTTATCGCGAGGATCTGGGCAATCCAGAACGGCGCGAACACGGTCCAACCCGGCACGTTCTGCTGGATGGAGGTGGGAAAGGCCCTGATTTCGCCGGACGTCGCGTAGACCTGCTTCACCTTAAGGCCCGGCAGGTCATCCATATCCACTTTGCCGCCGTCGGTGGTGCGGCCGGTCACGTCGGCCAGCAACTCCATCAGCACCCGTATCTGATTGACCTGCACGAAATTGACCACCGAGTGCTGAATCGCGCCGGCGAATTCCTTGGAAATGGCCGGGTCGATCAGGACCTCAATGGTGGCGTCCTCCTCGTAGCGGATGGCCCTCGAGGTGGCCCGGGGCAGCACCAGCGCGATCTGAAAGTCGCCTCGCGCCAGCAGGTTCATAGCCTTGGCACGGTCAAGCGGCTTCGAATCTATCTTGGTCAAAGGCCTGAAGTATCCGGACTTTTCCAGTGCCTCCATCAGGCCCTTGCCCACGTCCCCCTCGTCCCGGTTCACGACCAGGATGTCCATGCGGTCCTTGTAGTCAAAGCTGGAAAACGCCCCCTGAAGCGCCACGGACAGGACCAGGATGAAGATCGCGGGCAGCACGAACAGCAGGAACAGCCCCCCAGGGTCGCGAAAGAGCAGCTTCAGCTCCTTCAGCATGATTGCCAGGACGCCCGTCATGACACACCGTCCTTGAGACTTCGGCCCGTGATGTCCAGGAACAGGCCCTCCAGGTCCGGCTCCAGGATCCGGCGCAGGGACAGGGTCACGCCGGCCTCGCGCGACATGCGGCCGATCTCCTCGATAAGTTCCATCCTGCCATGGTCGGTTCCGGTTATCACGGCAAGCACGCGTCCCGAAACGAATGCGGAAATCACGGGTTCAAGGGACTCTATGGCGCCGGCGAACGACGCAGGGCAATCGTCGGCTTTGAACTCCATGCGGAAGTGACCGTAACGTCTCACCAGTTGAGCCGGTTCGCCCTCCAGGATGACGCGTCCCCTGTCCATGATGCTGATGCGGTCGCACAGCCTGGAAACCTCCTCCATGTAGTGAGTCGTGTACAGGATGGTGACGCCCGCGTCGCGCAGCCCCAGGATCGATTCGAAGATGCGGTTTCGTGATTGGGGATCTATCCCCACAGTGGGTTCGTCCAACAGGAGCAGCTTTGGTTCGTGGATGAGTCCTGCGGCCAGGTTCAGGCGTCGCATCATGCCCGTGGAATATCGCTGGATCGGCTCGTCGGCCCTGTCGGAAAGGCCGACCAGGTCCAGTAGTTCGTCGATACGCCCCCGCAGCCGCGAACCCGTGACGCCGTACAACCTGCCGAAGAACTCCAGGTTCTCGCGGCCGGTCAGGCGGTTGTACAGGGCAAGTTCCTGGGGCACGTACCCTATGACCTCGCGGATACGGTCCTGATCGATACCTTCGCCGAAACGCACGCTGCCGCTGTCCGGCCGCATGAGGCCGCTGAGCATCGCAAGAGTAGTGGTCTTGCCCGCGCCGTTGGGCCCCAGGATACCGAATATCTCGCCCTCGTGAATGGCGATGTCCAGCGAGTCCACGGCGTTCGGGCCGGATGGATCGTACCTCTTGCACAGTTTTTCGGTGCGCACGAACCAGCCGCCTTCACCTGCGGCGGCCCCTTTTCCATCCATCGGGCGCTTTACCAGCGGTTTGCGCGAAATCGCCACGATGCAGTCCGGGTGACGGTCCAGGTCCCAACCCGTGGTCGGCCCCCACCCGTCCAATAGTTCGCGCACCACGGTCATGGTCCTGTACGGCAGGCTTTCCGGAACGCAGGCCACCATGTCGGCCAAGGGCACGCCGTCGCTTTCGGCCTGGTCCAACACCCTCTCGATGCCGTCCCTGTCCTCTTTCAGCTCCCTGGGCAGAAACATGCCCAGGCGCGTCCAGTACAAGAATGTAGAGAAAATGGATCGTCCGCTCCATCCGGCGATCTTGGGCACGCACTTGAGGGGATTGTCCTTGACCGTTTCCATGACGTCGAACAGGCGCTTCATGTGGAAGCGACCGTCCTTCACGACCCCGATTCGGAGATTCACCTTCTCTACCACCGGGGGCAGGACATAGAACCCGACCACCAGGCGGCCTCCCGGTCTGAGCACGCGCCAGGCCTGGGCAAGCACCTTTCCAACGGCCGTGGGA
>JAADHL010000351.1 GCA_013151875.1 Deltaproteobacteria bacterium | reverse complement strand
GTGAATTTCTCCGTGAACAGCTTCCTGACCGAACGCATCGAGGAGACGATCTCGGGATTCACCGCGCCCGTGGTGGTTCGCCTGTTCGGACACGACCTCGACGACCTCGACCGCCGCGCGACGCGTGCCGCGCGCATCCTCCGGGGGATCCCGGGCGCCGTCGGGGTCCGGGTCCAGTCCCCTCCCGGCACGCCCGAACTCGTGATCCGCCTGCGGCCCGCGGACCTGGCGCGCTGGGGGCTCACGCCCGTGGACGTGCTCGACGCGGTCCGCACCGCCTTCCAGGGGACCTCGACCGGCCAGGTCTACGAGGGCAACCGCGCCTTTGACGTGGTCGTGATCCTGGATCCCCGCGCCCGGCGCAGCGTCGCGGACGTGGGGCGCCTCCCCCTGCGCGGCCCAGGGGGGACCTTCGTGCGCCTCGGACAGGTCGCGGACGTGTACGAGACCCAGGGGCGCTACGGGATCCTCCACGACGGGGCGCGCCGGGTCCAGGTGGTGACCGCGGAGGTCGCGGGCCGGGACGTGGGGTCCTTCGTGGCCGATGTCCGGGGGGCGCTCTCCGGGGAGGCGTTGCCCCGGACCCCCGGCAGCACCCTGGAGATCGGGGGCACCGGCACGGAGCAGCGCCGTTCCCGAAACGACCTGCTGATGCACTCCCTCCTGGTGGGCGTTGGGATCTTCCTGCTCCTGTGGGTCGTGATGGGCAACCTGGCCAACCTGTTGCTGGTCCTGGCGAACGTGCCTTTCGCGCTCGTGGGCGGGGTGGCCGTGGTGCTCGCGTCCGGCGGCACGCTCACCATGGGGTCGATGGTGGGCTTCGTGACGCTGTTCGGCATCACCCTGCGCAACTCCATCATGATGATCTCGCACTACGACCACCTCGTCCGCGTGGAAGGCGCCGCCTGGGGGCCCGGGACCGCCGTGCGGGGGGCCGCCGAGAGGCTGGCCCCCATCCTGATGACCGTGCTGGTGACGGGCTTCGGCCTCCTGCCCCTGGCCGTCGGCAGCAACGCGCCCGGACGCGAGATCGAGGGCCCCATGGCCGTGGTGATCCTCGGCGGCCTCGTCACGTCCACCCTGCTGAACCTGTTCGTCCTCCCGGTCCTGACCCTACGGTACGGGCGCTTCCCGGATGCGCCCGATGGCGCCGCGGAGGGGACCTGATCCGCTGTCAAATTGGTTGTCGTCCCCGCAACTATCGCCGGCAGCAAGTCAAGGTCACGACGGCCAGGCTCAGGAAAAGCCTACCCGCCCCAGTGTTTGGGGTCCTTCACCAATTCGCAATCGACGAACTGAATGCCCGCCGGGTTCTTGAAGGGGGACCAACAGTACTCCAGCACGAAAGCGATGTCCTCGATACGGATGTACTGCGGCTGGTGCTTCGGGTACATGCCTCCGTCGCGGAAGCTGTATTCGCCGTCAGGCACTGATTTGTCCCACAGATCCCAGCGCGGGAAGTCCTCGTATGCCTCCACGGTTCTCAAATACACCTTCTGAATCTGGCGCGCTTCGTCGTTATTCAGTGGATAGCCCAGCGAGGCCGCCATCAGCAGGAGTCGGGCGATGTCCTTCTCCCAGTTTTCGTCTTCCTGGCCTGGTTCGTCCGCCGAGGGGTTCCGGTAGCGCTCGATACGGATGATAAGACCTTTCAGCAGCTCCTTCGCCACGTCCGTCTTTCCCCTTGTCAAGGCCAGGGCCAGAGCTGCCATGTGGAACTGGTCGATGATGTCGTGGTTGAAGTAGTGCCCCGCCTCCGCGACAGTGTCGTACAGGCTTCCCTGGCCGTTCCCGCAGTCCTGATCCAGCGGGTCGTCGTATCCCAGCAGCGCGGTGGCCAGCCTCGGGTCGCACTCGGCGTCGGGAATCAGGTCCGTGTACGTGACGAAGTCATCCAGGTCCTGGCCCTCCACGAACACGGCGTTTCCGTCCTTGTCCTTGGTGCGGATTTGCCAGCCGTGGTCCACGATGTCCCGCGCGAACTGCTCCAGCAGGTCCAGGGCCTCCTGCGCCGCCCCTCGAATCGTTTCGTCGTCCGTCAATTCGATCAGGTACGGCAGCCACGCGGCCACTCTGTAGAAGTAGGGCACGTCGTCCTTGGACCGCTTGTTCGTAACCCAGACGTCGCCCCAGACCGGGTTGTGCTTGTATTCGAACCGGTCCGCGTTCCAGCCCTCGTAAGAGAAGTACCACTCGCTGTAGTCCACTGCCTTTTTCTTGCCGCTGGGCAGCACGAATTCCTGGTTGATAGTGATGATGTTGCGCGCCATCAAGTGCTGAATGGGGTCGTTTTCGTCATACACGAAGCCCTTCATGACCGCCGTGATCGACTTGGTGAACTGTTCCACGACGCGGCCCATGGCAGGGTCCCCGGTGAGCAGGTAGCCCCCGATTGCCTGAGCCAGCACCAGCATGGTGGGCTCGGCGTTGTTGTGGCTGCCCCCGTCCTTGGCGCTGTTGCGGAAGGTGACCTTGTCGCCCTCCTTGACCGCCACCACGTCGTGCCACCAGATCAGGTAGTCGGGCATTCCGGTGGACGCGTCTGTGCCATGGGTCGTTTCATAGACCCAGGTAAAGAAATCAATCTGTTTCCACAAGCCGGTCATGCGCGCGGTGAAATCCGCGATCTCGGCGTCCGGCAGCGGCTCGCCCGGGTCCGGCCGCGTCAGCACGAACGGCAGCGACAGGGGCAATCCGCCCGGGGTGGTCGGCAGCGCGTCTTCAACTGCTTCCAGCCCGTCGGTTGTGTCCTTGGTCGCGTCCTCGACGATGCCGGTGTCCTGCCCGCCCGAATCGCCAGGGATGTCGGGAGCGCCTCCATTCCCTGTTCCGCAGGCCATGTATGCCGACAACAGTGCAATGGTCGTTACAAGCAGGGTCTTTTGCATCGGTCGGGAACTCCTTTCAGGGCCTTTGCCTATCCTAACCCGTTTCGCTGATTGATGAACCTCCACCTTGCAGGTACTGCTTCAATCCGACCGGAGCTTGGCCTCGAGTACGGCCCATCGTTCATAAAGGGCGTCTACTTCGGCCTGGGCCGCATCGGCGGCTTCGCTGCACGACTGTAGTCGTCCGGCGTCTGATGCGATGGTCGGGTCCTCCAGGTCACGTTTCCTTTCGGCCAGGGTCTGCTCGGCGTGCAGGATTCGATCCTCCATCGCCTCCAGTTCGCGCTGTTCAAGGTATCCCAGACGTTTTTTCCTTGGCCGGGCCTTTGGCGTCTTGGTCGTCTTCCGCGCCCCTACATTGGCCGAGCGTCGGCGTGCCTGTTCCCACTGAGCCAGGTCCCCGAAACGTACGGCGCCGCCCCGCCCGTCAAGTCCAATCACGCCGTCCGCGATCTCATCCATCATGGCTCGATCGTGGGTTACCAGGACCACGGCGCCAGGGAAATCCGCCAGGCTTTCTTCCAATACTGTCAGCGTGGGAATGTCCAGGTCGTTTGTGGGTTCGTCCAGCAACAGCAGGTCCGCCGGTTGGATGACCAGGTTGGCTATCAGCACCCGGGCCCTTTCGCCCCCGGACAGGCTTCCCACCGGTGTCTCCAGACGGTCAGGTTCGAACAGGAACCTCCTCGCCCACCCGGCCACGTGGATGGGTCGTCCTCGATACATTACCTGGTCGCCGTCGGGGGCCAGGGCTTTACGAAGTGTCGAGCTCAGGTCCAGTTTTTCGCGTTTCTGGTCGAAGTACACGATTCGAAGGCCTGGGGCCCGCTCCACGCGACCTTCGTCAGGCGTGAGTTCGCCGGCCAGCACGCGTAGCAAAGTGGTTTTTCCACTGCCGTTGGCGCCCGCCAATCCCACGCGTGTCCCTGGAGACAGGACCAGATCCACATCCTTGAACAGGACGTTTCCGCCCAGTGACTTACCTAATTCGTGGGCCACCAGCAGCCGCTTTGTCCGGCGTTTCGTTCCGGTGAAATCTATGTCAGCGGTCCGGGTCGTGCCCCTGGCGTTGGCGCCGGCCAGTTCATCCATCAGCCGGTGCGCCTCGTCCACGCGGTATCTGGCCTTGGTGGCTCGGGCCTTTGGTCCGCGGCGCAGCCATTCGGCCTCGCGTCGAACCTTGTTGGCCAGGGCGTCTCGTTGGCGGACCTGCTCGTCCAGGAACGCCCCGCGTCGCGTAAGGAACTCGCGAAAGGCTCCCTGCACGGCCAGCACACCGTCAGGGTAAATTCGGTCCAATTCCACCATTCTCGTGGCCGTCACATCAAGAAAGCGTCTGTCGTGGCTGACCACGATCGTGGCGAACCGCCCGTTGATCAACAGCGATTCAAGCCACTCCAATCCTTCCAGATCCAGGTGGTTGGTCGGCTCGTCCAGCAGCAATACGTCAGGATCGGCCGCCAGCTCTCGTACGATTGCCAGGCGTCTGGTCCATCCGCCTGACAACGCTTTCGCCCTCTCCAGTCGGTCAGGGAACGCCCCTGTGCCCAGGGCCTTGGCAAGCAGCGCGTCGCGGTGTGACCGTGGGTCAGGATCGTCCGCCAGGGCCTCATCTATTGATCGGACGATGAGTTCCTCGATGGTGGCGTCAGGGTCGAAGGCGCATTCTTGAGGCACGAATCCCACGCGCGCGAGGCGGCGGACGGACCGGGTTCCGGCGTCGGGTGCTTCCAGCCCGGCCAGGATCTTCAGCAGCGTGGATTTGCCGGACCCGTTTGGCCCGATCAGGCCGATGCGATCTCCCGGGTACAGGTTCAGGGACACGTTTTCGAACAGCGTCTGGACACCAAAGGATTTGTAAAGTCCCTTGGCCGTGAGCAGTGGTGTCGAGGATCCTTTCACCGGCGCTTTTCCTTGATCGCGTCCAGGATGCGCACCGTACTTCATTCCATCGGTGGGATCCACCATGGCGGTGGGCGCAACTTGATGTATCATTGACGTGCGATGGCAAGGATTTTGGTAGTCGAAGACGATGCTTCCTTAAGGGAAATACTGGGCATGTTTCTGCGCAAGTCGGGCCATGAAGTGGTCGCGGCGGACAACGCGGAAAAGGCCATGTCTGGTCTGGACAGCGACCAGTTCGACCTGGTGATGACCGACCTGAAACTGGGCAAGAAATCAGGTCTGGACGTCCTGTCCCGGGTCAAGGGCGTAGCGCCTTTGACCGAAGTCATCATCATGACCGCGTATTCCACTGTCGAGACGGCCATAGAGGCCATGCGCCGGGGCGCTTTCGACTATGTGGGCAAGCCGTTCAAACTGGAGAGATCAGCATCACCATCGACAAGGCCCTGGAAAAGCGTGACCTGTCCCTGGAGAACATCCGCCTGCGCAACGAGTTGTCCGGACGCTACCGCTTTGACCAGATTATCGGCAAGACCACCCGCATGCAGCAGATCTTCCAGACCATTGCCCGCGTGGCGCCCACCAGGACCAGCGTGTTGATCACGGGCGACAGCGGGACCGGAAAGGAACTGGTGGCGCGCGCGATTCATTTCAACTCGCCGCGCAAGGAACGCCCGTTCGTGGTGGTGAATTGCGGCGCCATCCCAGATACCCTGATGGAATCCGAGCTGTTCGGTCATGTAAAGGGGGCGTTCACCGGCGCCCACGCGACCCGCCGAGGACTGCTGGAAAGCGCCAACGGCGGGACGGTTTTTCTGGACGAGATCGGTGAGGTGTCGCTTCCCATGCAGGTGAAATTGCTGCGGTTTCTTCAGGAGCACAGCCTTCGGCCGGTCGGCGGCACCCAGGAAATCAAGGTGGATATCCGCGTGGTCGCGGCCACGAACAAGGACCTCGCGGATGAAGTCAAGGAGGGGCGATTCCGGGAGGACCTGTACTACCGCTTGAATGTAATCCGTGTGCACCTGCCGTCCCTGCGTGAGCGGCTCGAGGACATCCCCTACCTGGCCCAGCACTTCGTGGAAAAGTACTGCAAGGAGCTGGAGTGCGGCCCGGTTACGGTGGAACCCAAGGTCATGGAGCTCCTCATGGGCCTGAAGTACCGGGGTAATGTCCGCGAGTTGGAAAACATCATCGAGCACAGCGTGACATTCGCTTCAGGCGGCGTGATCACCATGGACGCCCTGCCCGAGCACGTGCGGGTGGCAAGCGATCAGGATTTCTCTCCCGAGGATGACGTGGCGCGCGTACCGGCGGAGGGCATCGATCTTGAAGACAGGTTGGCCAGCCTCGAAAAGCGGATTCTGATGAACGCAATCAAACGGGCCAACGGTGTGCGCAAGGAAGCAGCGGCTCTTCTTGGAATATCATTCAGATCGATACGCTACAAACTGAGTAAATACGGGATCTCGGACGCGGACAACGAGGCCTGACCAACGACGCCAGATCAGGTCGTGGGGGTCGGGTCGTGGGGGTCAGACCCTTCGCCTGACGGCAACCAAGAACAACAGTGGAAGCAGCAGCATGGCTGTCCAGGGTGAGGCCGGTGTAGTGCCGGCCGAGCACCTTCCGCCGCCCATGCCGTCCGTGATGATGTCCGCCCCGGCGCCCTGATCAGGGGCCCCCGTGTCCGCCGAACCCGAGTCCGGAAAACCAACCTCCGGCGAGACGACATCCGGCTGAGGCTGCGCCACGCACTGGCCCTCCTGGCATTCGAATCCCGCATCGCATGGGTCGCTGACCATTCGCAGGCAGCCGTCTTCACCTTCCCGGCAAACCGACCGCCCCCCGGGATAGTCCAGGCACTGGGCCTCTTTTTCGACGCAGGCATCCTTGCACACGCAGGCCGGTTTCTGGTCGGAGTCCTCGCCGCACGTCATGTCGTCCGCGGCGCAATCCGTTTCGTTGACCTTTGCGTCCTGGCACCATTTCAGAACATCGCCGTCGCACACACCGTCCGCCGGGACGTCGCCGCAGGGGCCCTCGCCCGGGCACGTCTTTGGGAAGCCATCCGGTCCTTCGCCGGAAAAGTCGCAGTCGTACCAGGAATTGTTCTGGTCCCACCCGCACTTGTCCCAGGAGCCGCAATCCACGGTCTTGATCGTGTTGTTTTCACAGTACTTCAGGATGCCCTCCAGGGTGCAGCAGCCGTCATAGGTGACGCCGCCGCACTTGTTCACAGGGGCCACGCATCCTGACGAGCAGTCGTTGCACTTGCACAACCAATCGGGTCCCTGACAGTCGTCGTTTTTCTTGCAGTCGCCGGTAAAACCGTTCTCCGGCGCCGAGCATGCCCCGGATTCGCATGTGCCGTCCGGGATCCATTTGTGCATGACTCCCTCGGGGATGTTTCGCGACACGCAATGCATTGCGCCGCCCCAAGTGATGATCACGTCCGACAGCACGCCGACATGGTCCCAATCCGGCATGGCCGTTTTCCAGACGGCCTCCGCCTGAGCCTGAATATCCTGATAGTCGGTGTACACGGGCCAGATGTTGACCGGCTTGACGAACGTCGAATTCGTGTAGGTGCGCCACACCTTGCCGGTCCCGTCCGAATTGGGAGGCATCGGGATGCGGTTGAT
>JAADHL010000091.1 GCA_013151875.1 Deltaproteobacteria bacterium | reverse complement strand
CGTCGCCCAGGATGACGAAAGCCCCCTGTACGGGCTTTCCATTGTAGCTGTCCAGCACCGTCACGTTCACGGCGCCGTTGATCATGTCGCCCCATACCCCACCGAAGTAGCCTGTGGGATCGAAGTATGTGAACGCATCTTCAAGCACCTTGACGGTACCGTCGGGCCATTGGACGGTTACATCGACGGGGCCCGGCGACCCGGGAGGCGAATAAACCAGCATGCGTGCCGGGTCGGTTGCGTCCACGGTCTCGGCCACGCCCGCGCCGAAGCTCACCTGGGAGGCCCCGTCGAGACCCGAGCCTACCAACGATACCAAGGTGCCCCCGGCCTGGGACCCGGACCCGGGAACAATCGTTGACAGGCCGGGTTCCTTTGCGCCGAAGGTGAAGGCGTCCTCGATGGTGATCCGTTCCCCCCAGGCCGTTACCACCGAGACGTCGTGAATGCCGGGGTTGGCGGCGGCGGTCACGACCCGAATGGAATCAGGCGCTGGGCCGGCTACGATGAGGGCCGGAAGCGGACCTACGAAAACCTGATTCACCTGTTCGAGGCTGGAACCGGTGATGGTCACTTCAGTACCGCCGGAAGCGGGGCCGAAATCAGGTTGGACCCCATCAATGACGACGTCCGGCAGAAAGCGGAATGCCTGGGCCATTACATCGTCGCCGCCGGGCGACTGGAGGCGGCAGTCGACCAGACCGGGGGCGTGTTGCGGCGCGGTGACCTCCAGGAAACCAATGCCGGAACCCACGTCGGGAGCAACAGAGGAAACCTCGGCGTCGGCTCCGCCCAGTCGAACGGAAGTCTGGTCGGTCCAGGAGGCATCCAGACCAGACACAATGACCTTGAGGGGATAGCCTCCCAGCGCACGCCCGGAAGAGGGAACGACCCCCAGAATCCGAGGAACCGACTGGGAAGCGGACGGGTCGATTGACCATGCGCACGCTTCCAGGGACGAACTGCCCACAGGCGATATTACGGTTAGCCCAACTGGTCCGGGCGCGTGAGGCGTCAGCGAGACGCGCAGCCTGGAATCGGAAAGGGTCTCGACGACATGCGCCGTGCCGTTAGAGGTAATGACCCCGGTCGTCCCCAAGAGGTGATTCCCATTGACGGTTACGATGGACCCAGCGTCCTTGAAAATCACGACAGGATCGCAGGACAGGACACTGGGAGGTTCGACGTACGTGAAAGCTTTCTTGGCGGTTGCCGATCCCAGTCTGTTGAATACCGTGACGTCCCTTGGCCCCGGTGTTCCGGGCGGTGCGATGGCCACGACGGTTTCCGTATCGATGAATTGCCACGAAACGGCCGGACGGCCCCCGACCAGAAGCGCGGAATCGCCAAGGAAACCAGAACCCTTGACCCGGATTGGCGTGCCTCCAGCGGGTGGGCCGACATCGGGTTCGACCCCTGTTATGGTGATGGAGGTTTCGTAGAAGAAACCGTTTTCCAAGGTGATGAACTTGCCGTCGGGCCGGACCACGCTGACATCCACGGGGCCGGCCGGACCCGGGGGGGTGCTGCACAGGATCGAGCCGTCGTTCTGAAAGATGACCTCGACGGCTTCGGACGCGCCGAACACCACCGTCATGCCCTGGACGAATCCAACGCCGAGCAACTCGACCCGGGTTCCCCCGTTTATCGGGCCTCGGGCGGGTTCTATGGCGGACACATTGAAGGCCGGCGCGTCACCATCGCCAGCGAGATAGTTGTCGGTCGGAACAAAGGGGTTGTCCTTGACCACGGCATCGAATGCATCTCTTTCCGGCAGTTCGGGCAGTCCACATGAGACTGCCGTCGCAAGCAGCGAAAAGACGATTGCTCTAACAACCCTTTCCAAACGACAACTCCGATACCAAATTCATTATGGCAATTGAGCAGTGCCCAGTCCACCCCACTTCGCTGGGCGAAGCAGTGTTTCGCGCGGCGGGCCCCATTTCCTTTTGCCACCATCGACCAAGAGGACCCGAACAGCGTGCCAAAATGTCAGGCCGATGTCAGGCCGACATACGATAACATCCTGTAATTTCGATATATTACCAGTTGCACCACTACTGGTATGGCAGTTGCAGAGTAAGGAGGCCGGACGCCTGCGATTGGCGCGGGCGCGAAATTCTGGCAGCTAAGACGATGCAAGACTTCCTTCGAAGGAACTTCTGGATTGTGAACCTGGTCGTCATCGGATGCGGAGCCTATCTCCTGGCCGGCGTGGTCACCGAGTTCGGAGCGACGGCCGTTCTTTCCGGTACTGATCGGAAAACGACCTCCAGGTCCAAACCCCAGCCATCGGGGGGGGCGCTGTCCATCAAACCCCCATCATCGGGTTCCCTGGCATCGACCTTGATGGGTAGAAACCCGTTTGACGCCGAGCCCAAAGAGGTCCCTGAGGACGAAATGGCCGGTACGGGGGATGAGGGTGAGGGGGGGCTTGCTCAATCCGATCTGGCCATTGATCTGCTTGGGACCCTTGTGTCGGATCGCCCCGAATGGTCCATGGCGACGATAAAGATGGAAGGGGCTTCGAAACTGGTCAGGATCGGCGTGTCTCTGGAGGATAGGGCCGAGGTCATCGAGATCGCCGAGCGATACATCATCTTGATGGAAGGGAATGAAAGAAAGGTCGTGAAGCTGTGGGACGCCAAGAAACAGAAAAGGCCCGACAGGGGATCCCGTAGTCCGTTCCGCCCGGTGTCCTCGATCCGTGGTCGCAGTCCGGGCAATGACTTCTCGAAGGGGGTCAAAAAGGTAGGTCCGCACGAATACAACATCGATCGCGGCATGCTGGAAGAGAACCTTTCCGATCTGACCAAGCTGGGCATGCAGGCCAGGATCATACCGAATTACGTAGGCGGCAAGTACCACGGTTTCCGGATGGTCGGAATACGTCCGAACAGCCTTTACAGGGCCATTGGATTGAATTCAGGGGACCTGATAACCAGGGTTAACGGTCACGACATCGATACGCCCAACAAGGCGATTTCACTGTTCGAGGAACTGCGCAGCAGCCCCACAATCGCGTTGGATATAGAGCGTCGGGGGCGCAAAGTAACCCTTACCTACAAGGTCAAGTGAAGCGGGGATGGGAATGACACATTCAAGGACCTCATGGGCATTTGTCGGGCTGGCCGTAGTCATTATGGCCGGCATTTCCGGCGGGGCGTACGGGCAGAAGAAATTACCGCCGCCGGCGCCTCCGAAAGGGACGGTGCTTCCGGCTCCATCCAAGCCGGCAGGCGCGGCGTCGCACGGTGCTGAATCCGCGCCGAAGACCGTGAAAAAGACCGCGAAGAAGAAATCGTCCGCGCATGGCGCAAACACCGTTGTGTTGCCCACGAAAAAGACCTCGTTTCCCCCGCCCCAGATTCCCGGGCAACTTCCCGCGACGTCGGCGGGAAAGGGTGCTTCCATCCCCGGCGGCAAGAAGTCAGCGACAGTCAAACCCGCCGTGCCCACCAAAAAGAACGATGGCGCGCTTGACGTGCTTGAAGACGTGGTGACCTTCAAAAGCAATTTCGAAAAAGACGTCAAATGCGTGCCGTTGCCGCTGAACGCCAAGATTAGCGTCGATTTCGAGGAGGCGCCGCTGTATGACGTCATCAAGTTCATGGCGTGCATTACACAGCGTAACTACATCATGGCCTCGAAGGTGAAAGGCGGCAAGACCGTCACCATCATGTCCACGACCCCAGTTACGGTGTATGAGGCGTACAAGGCCTTCCTGTCCGCACTGGACATCAACCAGATGACAGTCGTTCCGACAGGGAAATTTTACAAGATAATCGACTCCGCCAAGGCGAAACAGTCGGTGCTGCCGCTTTACGGCGACAAGGAGGCCGTGCCCGCCGAGGACCGTCCGATAACCAGGATCGTGACCCTGAAAAACATCGAGGTGCAGGACATCGAACAGGTCCTGGCGAAGTTCAAGACGTCCGCGGGGGACATTACCAGCTATAAGCCCGGAAACAGCCTGATCATCACGGACCTGGGCGGCAACGTGGTCAGGATGCTCAAGTTCGTCAAGGAACTGGACGTGCCCACCGGCAGGGAAAAGATATGGGTTCGACCGGTGCAGTACGCCGCCGCGGCCGATATGGCCAGTCTGGTCACGACCCTTTTTGGTGAAAAGGGTGGCAAGGCGCCACGGCGCTCCACGCCCCACAGGCCCGGCAGGAGGGGCGCCAAATCTTCGGCTTCGGTGACCAGCGTTGGGGAGGGCCCCGCCACCCTGTCCAAGCTGATAGCGGACGAAAGGACGAATTCGCTGATCATCGTGGCCACACCAGCGGCCTACCTGAAGATCGACAGGCTGCTCAGGCGGGTGGACGTGCCCATCGAGGGCGAAGGTCAGATACACATCTATCGACTGGAAAACGCGGATGCCGAGGACGTCGCGCAGACGCTTTCGTCCCTGACATCCGGCGGCGGCAGGCGCGGCAAGGCCAGAAAAGGCGCCAAGGCCGGCGGAGCGGCCTCTTTGTTCGAGGGCGAGGTCAAGATCACCGCGCACAAGCCCACCAACTCCCTGGTCATTGAAAGCACCCTCAAGGACTACATCGCGATCAAGAAGGTCATCAGCCAGATAGACATACGCAGAAAGCAGGTCTATGTGGAGGCCGTCATCATGGAGATCTCGGTCAACAAGGATCGCAAAGTCGGGATTTCCGCCAGCGGTGGCACCAGTTTCAATATCGGAGGCAACCAGGTGCCGCTGATGCTCGGTTATGGGGGCCTGGGCATTTCGGGCTTCGACATGCAGCAATTGACCAAGGGCGGAATGGCGGTAGGGCTCCAGGGGCCGCTGGTCGATGTTTCCACCGGCACGACCGGCGATTCGGCGACTTCCGGCGCGTTGGCCATCCCTTCATACGGCTTCATGATCCAGGCCCTGCAGTCCAATTCGGACGTCAATGTGCTTTCCACGCCTCACATCCTGACCATGGACAACGAAGAGGCTGAGATTGTGGTCGGCAAGCAGATTCCCTACCAGGCGTCCAGCGGTTACGGCGGCTTGAGCAGCCTTGCGGGCCTGTCCGGACTGGCCGGCGGAAGCTCGAGGAACTCCAGCAGCGCCCTGAGTTCCCTCGGCGGTCTTGGCGGCTATGGCGGCTACGGCGGTTTCGGCGGCTATGTCCAGCGTATCGACGTGGACCTGACCCTGAAAATCACCCCCCAGATCAGCGAAAGCAACTTCGTGCGTCTGGAGATCGAACAGTCCATCGACGACGTGGAGTCCCTGGACCCGACCCTGGGACCGACGACCAGCAAACGGAAGGTCACC
>JAADHL010000257.1 GCA_013151875.1 Deltaproteobacteria bacterium | reverse complement strand
TGGGTTCCGTGCATGTTGCCGCGACTGTCTTTCTGCTGGTCGTCGTCTGCGTGGCGGGCTACATGGTCGCCCGTGAGCTGTCCGCGAAAACGGACCGGGTCCGATACCATCCCCTGCTGCTCATGGCGCTTGCCCTGATCGCGTTCATGCTGCTCCAGGCCACGCCTCTGCCGTCTTTCCTGGTGGACATCCTGTCGCCGACGGCCTCGCGAATACAGGCAGCAACCCAAGGACTGACGGGTGATGTTTCGGGCTGGTCCTCCCTGTCTCTCGAACCTGTTTCGACATTCTGGGAGGCAGCGCGCCTGGCTGGACTGGGCCTTCTGTTCTGGGTGGTGTTCTTGGCGGCCTTCAAGCCTGCCGCCTCCTCCACGATCCAGAAGGCGGTCGGACTTGCAGGGGTACTGGTCGTCGCCCTGGGCGCCGTCCAATGGGCATCCGGTTCGGACCGGATAATGGGCCTGTACACGTCGCCCGACGTCCGCGCAATCCTGGGCTCGCGGGCCTCGCTGGGCTTTGTGACGCCCCTGATCAACAACAACAACGCCGCGGGTCTCATGACCCTGTCCGCACTGGTCCTGCTGGGGCTCGCGCTGGGCCGTGAAAGAGAAAAAATACGCACCTTGCCTTTCGCCGGTTTCCTGGTCACGGCCGTGGGTGTCCTCGCCACTCGCTCACGAGGCGGTCTTCTGTCACTCGCGGCCGGCCTGCTGCTGTTCGGCACGGTCCGCTATCTGGGGCCGCGCCTGCGCAGGAAGGGCTCGCGTTACACCCTGACCGCGACCGCTGTCGGCGCTGCATTGTTCCTGGTGACCACGGTTCTGCTGCTCATCACATACGACGTGGTCGTGCTTCAGCCCCTGCAATCCCATTTGCTTGCGGACCCAAGGACCGAAATCAAGGTTCAACTATGGCGCGCTGCCGTGCCCATGCTGAGCGATTTTCCCTTGACCGGCATAGGACGCGGGGCGTTTGCGTCCGTGGCGGCATCGTACCTCGGCGGCCATGTCGAGACCACGACCTGGTACGCCGAGAGCCTTCCGCTTCAGGTGCTGGTCGACATCGGACCCGTTTTCGGGAGCATGGCCATCGCCGCCGCTCTTGCGTTGCTGGTTCCTCTGTTCGCCACCGGCCTGAGATACAGCAGGTGGCTGGGTATGACGGCTGGTCTGATGGCGCTGGGGTTGCACAATCTGGTTGACTTCAACCTGGAAATCACGGGCGTCGCGATTCCCGCCACCGCGACCCTGGCCGTGCTGGCCGCCAGGATAAGCGCCCGCAGGATGCATCACCACGGCCATGCCATGGTCCGTCAAGTCCCCTCCCGCGTATTCACCGTCACGTTGCCGATAGTGCTGGTCCTCGTGCTTTCGGCCGCCTCCTGGTCAGCGTTCTCCGGAATACGCGCGACCCACGAAAGCCTGGCAAAAAAATGTCTGTCTCAAAAGGTGATAAGCGGTGAGGTCAAGCCCGAATCTGATTGCATGGAAAAGGCCGCGAACGCCATGTCCCTTCATCCTGCGGACAACCAGGTGTTCAAGATGGGCGCGGCCATCGCCTTGCTGTCGAACAGGAACAAAACTGCCCAACAGTGGGCGGACAGGGCGCTGACACTGTGCCCGGGCTGCCTGGGTCCGGAACTGCTGGCAGCGGAGGTCTGTCTGGCGGACGGACGCACGGACGAGGCAGCCGGGGTCTTTGCCCGCGTATTCAAGGAAAGGCCCGAGTCCACGAAGACCATCTTCAGCAGGTTGACTGGGTCACGATACCCACCTGAAGTGCTGGCCAGGGTCTTTTCCGCGAGTCCGATCAAGGCCGATGAATTCGCGCAGAGCCTGATACAAAGCGGCAGAAAGGACGTGGCCAGGCGCTTTCTGATAGCCCTTATCAAACAGGAGGGAAAGCAACCCGGACGCCTGCTCATGCTGGGGCGCGTCCAGTTGATGTACGGCGATGTGGCCGGGGCGGATCGAATCGCGACCGAGATCCTGGGCCTGTTCCCGGATTCGCCGGACGGGTACGCGCTTCAGGGGATGGTCGAAACGACCCGCGGCAACTGCCTGACCGCGCTGGCCATGCTTAAGGAGGCCCGCTCCCGCAAGCCCAACCACCTGCAACTGGCCCTGGACGAACTGCTGTGCCTGGCAAAGATAGGAGACTTTGACGAGTTCGACCGCGACGCGGCCTACCTGCGCAGGCGGGTAAGCGGCCTCAAGGGCCCTTCCTACCAGTTCCACCTGGCAATGGCGATCCGGTTCTCGCGCGAGGAGCATTACTCCGAGGCGCTTCATGAATTGGACCTGGCGGCGTTGTACCTGCCATCAAGCCCCGTGATCCCCCTCGTGAGGGGCCGCGTCTAT
This sequence comes from Deltaproteobacteria bacterium, assembly GCA_013151875.1. GTDB lineage: Bacteria > Myxococcota_A > UBA9042 > DTJE01 > DTJE01 > JADDHL01. Next base: position 2,930 of record JAADHL010000257.1, on the reverse strand, counting down.
TACAAGGCCGGGGACTTCCAGCGCGCCTCCCGCGCCTATCACGAGGTCTTGAAGATGCAACCGGGCAACAGGGAAGCGAAGTCCATGCTGGGTAAACTGGAACTTCACTGAAACAAACCGACGACTCCCGGCAGGCAATCAGCCTTCCGTTCCTGGCTTGAAGATCCCCTTCAACACCCTGAACACCAGGGCCCGGTCGTTCGCGTCGATGACGACCAGGACCATGTACACGGCTTGAAAGAGCGCCAGGCACGTGAAAACGAGCCCAAGGCCGATCCAGCCATGCCCCCATCCGGTGGCCCTCAACCCAACGATAATCAGGCCGGCTGGAACGCAATGGCCCAAAGGCATCAGAATCAGATTGTAAAATACGTCGAACCATCCGCGATGGAGGAGGTGGGCAATGTAGGCCGGCTGCCAGCCGCCCTTGGCGAAGATCGTGACCAGGGCGGTGCCTAGCGCCACCCCGACCAGTTCGAGGTTGAACACCGTCACGAACACGATGCTGAGGATCACGTTCAGCACAGCCCAGGTCATCGACGCGGCCGTGATCACGCCCAGTCGCCCCATTCCCTGGGGCACGCTGCCCGACGAAGTCTGGGTGCAGGACATGATCCCCGAGGCCGCCAGGATCGGAAACAGCACCGCGTACCTGGCGTACTGTGGACCGATGTACAGCGTCAGCATCTCGCCGCCGAAAGCGACAAGGAACAGAAAGACCGGCACTGTGGCCGGAACCAGTATGCGGTTGGCCCGATAGATCAGGCGGGCGATGCGGTCCGTATCCTTGCGGGCAAAAAGCACGGTCACCGCGGGCATCAGGACTCCGGTACCCCGGCTGACCAGCTGGTAGATTCCCAATACAAAGGACGCGACCACCGCATAGGCCGTCAGCAATGATGGGTCCAGCAACTTGTTGATTACAATGTTGTCCGTCTTCCAGTACATCAGGCCGGCGACGGCTATCAGCAGGGTCAATCCACTGTAATTGGTCACCTTGCGCAGGACGGTCCAGTTGAAGCCCCGGACGCGGACCCTTTGCCAGGGTACGTGCCGCCTGGCGTACAACCACGCGGCAACGCCCCCGCAGATCGCCAGCACGAAGTTGACCACGGCCAGCCACACGAGGCTCCGATACCCGACCAGGAAGATCACCACCACCATGGCGACCCGCAAGGCGATGACCGTTACCCTTATCACGTTCAGCGCCACATAGCGCTGGGTCGCCACCAGCCCGCCTTCGAACACCCCGAACGGCATTGCCACGGCGCCCGCCAGTCCCATGAAGAACATCACCCATGGCCCGATACCGGCAGCCCCCTCGGGGATGTCGAATACACTCTCGAAATACAGGCTGAGGACCGTTCCGCCCGCCGCGTAGAGCACGGCCGCGGCGCACATGGCGAAAAACAGGCTCGATGTGATCTGCTCGACCTCCTCGAACTTGCGGTCGGCCAGCGCGAATGCCAGAAACCTGCCCGCCCCGGAGCCCACCCCGAGCGGAATCAGGGCCAGAAACCCAACGCAGGTTTCGGCCAGGGGCCACAGGGCGTACTGGTTCCGACCCAACTGGCGCACCAAAAACGCCTGCAGGAACAGCATCAACACCAGCGAAAAGCCCAAATTCACGTAGTTCGAGACTGCATTGACGACGATACGTCCCCGGCTTACCTCGGTGGCGCCGGCCACGTCTGATTCGATTTCGGAATCGATTTCGGATACGTCCATCGCGTCCTTCTATCCGTCGGGCGTCAGGCCGGCGTTCGTGAGATCACGATAGAACATCTCATCGAACACCCTGACCCCCTCCCGGCTCAGGTGATGGTAGTCGAAATAGTATCGCCGATCCCGCATGACGCCGCGAGTCACGTAATCGAACAGGGGGACTTTGAGCCCGGCCGCGAAACGCGCCACAACCGCAAGGGCATCATCCAGACCCTTCGCACCGCCGACCGTATCACCAGGCAGGGGCTGCACCACGAACGCCGCACGCCCCCCTTGCTCGCGCGCCAGCTCGACCACTTTTCTCAGGTAGTCCAACTGCTCGTCACTGATGGTCACGGGCTTCATCCGGCCTTCACGCGTCCCACCGGCGGCATCGGTCCTTTCCACGAATCCGCCCTCAATGTATCTCTCGTGCCGGGCGCCGGACCTGACTGACACGGCCGGCCCGGATTCCCCGATACGCATCATCCGCGCGAACAGGGCATTCATGACACGCACGCTACGGATGGCCAGCGCCATGGACACCAGATCCCGCGTCGGCCGGATGTTGGTCAACAGATCCAGAAACGATTCCGTTCCGTCCACTCCAAGGATGCCTGGATAGACCTCAATGATCAGCAACTTCGGTTTCAGGCGGGCAATGTGCTGTTTCAACAGGAAGTATGTGTTCAGGGGCGTCTGGGCCGTGGATCCCATATTGAATGTCTTGAGGCCCCTACTCCTGAAAAACCTCGTATCAAACGTGCGATAGCAATGGGACGAGCCGGCGAACAGCACGTCCAGGTCCGAGGCCTGCTTCATCTCGGCGAATCTTTTTGCGGAAAAGCCGCCCGAAGGCCAGTCTCCCACCGCCAGGCTGGTGAACCGCCTGAAAAAACCCTGAACCGGCGCAGGCGCATTGGACGCGATGAAAAGCACGGCCATCCAGGTGGCGGCCAACAGGCAGATAAAGCCGGCGACCCTCGCGCTGAACACCTTGACGCCGGTCACGATGTTTCCCTCGATCCGTTGCCCAAAAACCTTGTCAAACCCAGTCCTTAGAACTGAAAATAGATGAACTGATTTCCCCCGAACCTTCCCAGCAGGATTATCGACGTTGATATGGCCAGATAGATCATCCAACGGACGGCAACGGGACTCTTCAGGGACTCCAATGCGTGTTGCTTGCCGCGATTAGGCCACTCCATGACCAGCAGCGCAACGCC
>JAADHL010000191.1:5333-5680 GCA_013151875.1 Deltaproteobacteria bacterium | reverse complement strand
CGGCGGGCCTGTTTCGGTCGCTGACTTCGATATCCCGGAAAGCCTGGACCTGGTGCAGCAAAGCGGATTTGACTCGGAACTCCCCGAACCCAAGGAACCGAGCGGCGGGGGGGTAGAGTCCACCCAGGAATGGGATTCCGTGCCTCCGGAGGTTGGGGGGGCAACCGGCGAATCTGAGGCGGCGTCTGGTCTGGACCTGTCTTTCGATGACCTGGATATTCACGGTGAGCAAGGGTCGCTTGAGGCCGGACAGGATACGGCCGCGATAGGATCGCTGGACATCGATGCCGCGCTCAGCGAGGAATCCGAACCCGAAGGCGTGCTGCCGCTGGAAGTGGATCAAAAAG
>JAADHL010000191.1:0-5323 GCA_013151875.1 Deltaproteobacteria bacterium | reverse complement strand
AACTGGACGTGGGGGGTGTGGACAGCATATTCGAGGCCGGGGCGGGCGGTTCCGCCGGAGGCGCGGATTCCGCGGTGGACCTGGGCCTGCCGGATGCCTGGCCCGAATCCTTTGACGCGGACGCGGACGATGGAGTCGGAAAATCCTCCCTTGAGATGGAGGTTCCCGAGGCCCTCGACCTCGGCGCCGGGGACCCGGGAGAGACGCCGCCGATGACCCTGGACCTGGATATAGATCGTTCTCTGAGCACAGCGGCGGCGATACCAGAGGCCGCCGAGCCGCCGATTCCGACCCAGAAGGCCTCGGCAGCGGCGCGTCGGAGAAGGGTCAAAGTGGGCGCTGCCGGCGTAAAGGTTGCCTTGATGGGCGTCCTCCTGGTCGTGCTGGTGGGCCTGATCCTGGGTCAGACCGAATACGGCTATTTCGGGTTCAATCTGTTCGTGTCCGGCGACATGGACCTCGCCGCGGGCTCGAAGGCGCTTCCGGCCCCCGGGAAGACCACGGGTATCGTCAGGGACACGAAAGAATCCTACATGAACGAGATCGCGCGTCTTGAGGGCCTGCTCAGGGAGGACCCTGAGGACCAGAAGGCCAAGGGCGATCTGCTGGAAGTGCTGATGAGATTCAGGGAGCGTTATCCGGGTGTGGTCGCTTCCAAACCCAAACTGGTTTCGCGTATCGAGTTTCTGGAAAAGCAGACAAACATCACAGGACAAAAGGCCGGGATGGTCAAGGTGATGGACCTTGTGAACGGTGGAAACTACCAGGAGGCCAAAGCGGTTCTGGACGGTCTCGTCGTTGCGACGGCCCAGGATGCCGATGTCCTGTATTTCTATGGGAAGATCGCTTTGGGCCAGAAGAAATACGATGAGGCGCAGAAATATTTCGAACTGGCCTTGATAAAGAATCCGGCCCTGCTGGCGGCCAAGTACTTCCTTGCACGCGTTCAGATCGCGAAAAAGAACCCTGACAAGGGCAAGGCAATCCTTCAGGAAATCCTCAAGATCGAACCGGATCATGTCGCCACCAAGGTGACCCTGGCTGAACTGGCGATGGACGCGGGGGACCTGGAAAAAGCGGCAAAGCTGGCCGGAGAAGTCATATCCAAGGCCACGTCGGACGCGTATTCCCTGGAGCTGTTCCAGGCCCACCTGGTCATGGCCCGTGTACAGGAACAGAAGGGCACGGCGGAAGGCAGGATGCAGGAACTGACGGCCGCCCTGGCGATTAATCCCGCGGACGAGGAAACCGCCATGCTGGTGTCCGGCCTGTTGTCCGAGGAGGACAAGACGGGCAAGGCGCTGGAGGTGCTGGAACCTTGTCGAATGAAGGGTTGTGACTCCGAAAAATTCCTTGGGATGTACGCAAAGGCCGCATTTGCGGACGATAAGGAACAGAAGGCGAGTGAGGCGATCAAGGCTGGAATGACCAAGTATCCCAAGTCCCCCGTGTTCGCGATCATCAGAGGCCGCTATCTGTTGAATATCGGGCGTCCCCGGGCTGCTTCATCCGCCTTCATGGAGGCCGTGCGCATCGATCCCGCTTCGGTCGAGGCCAATGTGATGCTGGCGAAGGCCCTTTCCAAGGAAGGCAAGCTGCATGTGGCCGCCAAGAAACTGACCGAGGCGCTCAATCACGTGCATGACAAGGTTCCTTTGCTGGTGACCCTGGCTCACATCTATCGCGAGAAGAGGGACTTCGGACTGGCCGAGGAGACCCTGCGCAAGGTCGTGGCCATGGACGCATCGAACAACCGCGCCAAGCAGGATCTGGGTCTGGTGATTCTGGCCCTCGATCGCGCGGCCGAGGCGTCGCATATCCTGGAGTCGCTGCACAGGAAACGCGCCCTGGACAGGGCGGGATCACTGGGGCTGGCCGAGTCATATCTGAGGCTTGGGAAGCCAAAGAAAGCCAAGAACGTGCTGTCGCAGCTATACGGTAAGGACGAAAACGACCCCGACGTGGCGGCGGAATACGGCAGGGCGTTGACCCAGTCCGAAAAGTACAAGGCCGCGGAAAAGGTGCTGCGGTCGGTCGTGGCGTCCGTGCCGTCGCACGCGCCCGCTCACTTCTATCTTGGCAGACTGTATGCGAAGGAAGGCCATATACAGAAGGCCATCGATGAACTGATGCACGCCGTTCAGTTGAAAAGCGGCGCCACCGAATACAGGCTGGAACTCGCGCGTGTCATGCTGGACAAGGAAGGCATGGACGACGTAAGGGAGGCAAAGCTGCAACTGGACAAGGTGGTCGGCGCCTACAGGAGGGGCGACGTGCCCCTTGAAAGGCAGGACTCCGATGCGTACAGGCTGAGGGGAAAACTCCTGTTCAAGGAGGAGAAATACCCGCAGGCAATGCGTGATTTCGAGGCGGCCCTGGCGCTTTCCCCGTCGAGGCTGGACCTCCTGATGAGCTTTGGCAGGACCTTGTACGAGATGGCGCGGTACGACGAGGCCGTCCCCTATTTCAAACAGGTCGTCAAGAGGGACCGTTCGCATGCCGCCGCGAACTATTACCTCGGGCGCATAATGCTTCGCAGGGGCGAAATCGACAGCGCCAGGACCTACCTTGAGGCTGTCGCCCACAAGAATCCCAAGGGATTTCCGGAAGCATTGAGGTATCTCGGCCTGATATATCGGGATCAGAAGTTGACCCCTCTGGCACGCCGGACATTCGTCGCCTATCTGAAACTGGTGCCGAATAAATCGTCCGAGGCAACCGAGATTCGTAGGCTTCTGGAGCGTATGTAGTCCGGTCGTGTTTGACTTTGACGGGGCCTCATCTACCGGACTGGAAGCACAAATTACCACAGACCGACTGACGAGGGGCCCATGACCTCCTCCAGGTCGCGCAGCGTTGAATCGGAGGGATCCACGGACCAGGAAGATTCCGCGCGCAGATGGATCTCGCCCTTGCCTTTGAGCCTCAGCACAAGCAGGAGGGCGCATTTGCCCGGGTGGCGTTTGACGGCCTCGCTGAGCCTGTCGATTTGAGCTTCGCGCAGCCCGTCAAGATCCATACGGACCATGACTGAATCGGCCATTGCACCGCGAGCGGCATCCAGCCTGGCCACCGAGTTGACTTCAAGGCTCGCCACCTCGAAATCTGAATCCCCCTGGATCGTGACCTTGCCGGTCACCAGCAGCGGTTCGTCGCCGCCCGCGACCTGCGACCACTCTTCGTAGAATCTGGGCCATATCTTGCACTCGACCTGGCCAGTGGTGTCTTCCAGGGTTACAAACGCCATTCGGTCGCCGTTTTTCGACAGTTTTTCGGTCCTTTGGACGACAATGCCGGCAACGGAAACCGTTGATTTGTTGCTGACTGTTTCGGCAAGCCCGCCGATGGGTTTGACCTTTTTCGTCCGCAGCTCGTCGACGTATGGGTCCATGGGGTGCCCGCTGATGTAATTGCCGATTGCGGCCCTTTCAAGGGCCAGCTTTTCGTTGACGGGCCACTCGGGAAGGTCGGGAGGTCCGTTGACGCCGCCGGCAAGCAGCCCCTGGTCGGCGTCCGCGTCAAAGAGCCCCATCTGGCCCGAGTCCCTTTCAGCCCTGCGATTCTGCGCGAGGTCGGAAAGGCGTTCCAGACCCTCCACCATGGCCCTTCTGGTGTGCTCGAAACAATCCAGGGCGCCGCTTTTGATCAGGGCTTCAATCACCCGGCGGTTGACCTTGCGCGGGTCCACTCGAACGAGGAAATCCATGAAGTCCTCGAACGGGCCTTGCTCGCGTGCCTCCAGAATGACCTCCACCGCCTTGTCGCCGACCCCCTTTACCGCCCCAAGGCCGAAACGAATGGCTGGAACCTCCTCCCCGCTTCCGGTCTTTGTGTCCTCGACGGTGAAGTCGGCCTGAGAGCGGTTGACATCCGGCAAAAGCACGTCCACGCCCAGGTCGCGCGCCTCATGGATGAACAGGGTGAGTTTGTCCTGATCACCCTTTTCGGCGGTCAGGATCGCGCACAGGAATTCGGCCGGAAAGTGCGCCTTGAGATAGGCCGTCCTCAGGGTGACGAATGCGTACGCTGCGCTGTGGCTCTTGTTGAACCCGTACTCAGCGAAGAACTCCATCTTTTGGAACAGGTCGCGCGCCTTCTTTTCATCGACGCCCCTGGACTTGGCGCCCTCTATGAACGGCTCGCGGTGCGACTCCAACTCCTTGATCTTCTTTTTGCCCATGGCCCTTCTAAGAAGATCGGCGCGGCCCATGCTGAAACCCGCCAGCTTGGAGGCGATGCGCATCACCTGCTCCTGGTACAGGATGACGCCGTGGGTCTCTTTCAGGATGGGCTCGAGTTCGGGTATGGGGTATTTGACCTTTTTTTCGCCGTGTTTGCATAGAATAAAGTCGTCCTTCATCCCCCCGCCCAGCGGGCCGGGCCGGTAAAGGGCCAGAATGGCGATAATATCGTCCACGCAGTCGGGCCGGACCCTCCTGACGAGGTCGGTGATGCCCCTGCTTTCCAACTGGAATACGCCCGCGGTCGTGCCGGCGGCGAGGAGTTCATAGGTCGCCGGGTCGTCAAGTGGAATATCCTCTACGCGGAAGTCGGGTTCACGCCGCGCCCGGATCCACTTGACCGCGTTGTCGATGATGGTGAGGGCGGTAAGACCCAGAAAGTCGAACTTGATGAGTCCCACCGCGTCCAGGTCCTTCATGTTGAACTGGGTGACGATCACCCCATCCTCGGTCTTGTAAAGCGGGGCGTATTCGGAAATGGGGCGATCCGCTATCACGACGCCGGCGGCATGCTTGCCCGGCTGACGCGACAGACCCTCCAGTTTTTCCGCGATACGCCACAGCTCCTGCAACCTGGGGTCCGCCTCGGGACCATTGATCATTTCCTCTAGTTTCGGCTCCTGTTTCAGCGCCTTTTCGAGGGTCATCTTGGGATGGATGGGGATCAGCTTGGCCACGCGATCACCCTCGGAAAAGCTGAGTCCGATGACCCTGGCCACATCGCGAATCGCGGCCTTTGCCTTCAACTGCGAGTAGGTGATTATCTGCCCGACATATTCATGACCGTACTTCCGGCCGACGTAGTCTATGACCTCATCTCGCCGGTTCTGGCAGAAATCGATGTCGAAGTCAGGGGGGTTGACCCTTTCGGGATTCAGGAAACGCTCGAACAGCAAGCCGTACCTGATGGGATCGACGTCTGTCACACCGATGGCGTAGGCCACCAGGGATCCAGCGCCCGAACCGCGCCCGGGACCCACTGGAATACCCTTGTCGCGGGCCCAGCGGATGAAGTCCCACACAATGAGGTAGTAGGCGTCGAACCCCATGCGAACGATCAACTCGATCTCGTGTTCGAGCCG
>JAADHL010000241.1 GCA_013151875.1 Deltaproteobacteria bacterium | reverse complement strand
TCCTAAAATTTCACCGGCGGAGGCGCACGGGGATCGAACCCGCCCGGGAGGCTTCTAACCCCCCACACTGGTTTTGAAGACCAGGAGGCCCACCAGGACCCGACCGCCTCCGGGGTGATCCTACATCCTCCGGTGATCCGGATCCAGGGCACTGATTTGCCGAACCCGTCGTTGCATCGCGATGGAGGCCGCAAACCTGGAGGCGGTAAATTTGGGATTACCGGCCCAACCGGGATACCATGATGCCGTACTCCAGGTTGATCCCGGAAAGGCTGGATGAATCTCACGACTGCCACAAGGTCACCGGGTAAGCGGCTGCTTCTGCCCGTGGTCATGATTCTGGCGATCCTGATACTGGGATCCATTGGCTACTATTTCCTGGCTGACGGCCGGTACAGCCCGGGTGAATGCGCCTACATGACCGCCATCACCGTTTCAACGGTGGGTTTCGAGGAAGTCATCGACGTGCGCGGCGACCCCTTGCTGAGGGCCTACACGGTCATGCTCATCTTCATGGGCACGGGGTCGATCCTGTACCTGCTTTCGAACGTCACGGCGTTTCTGGTCGAGGGCGAACTGAACCAGTACATCCGGAGGCTGAGGATGGAAAACGAGATACGCAAGCTTCGCGACCACTATGTGATCTGCGGGGTGGGGCGAAACGGCGAGCATGCCGCGCGGCAGATGCTGATAGGCGGGTTTCCGTTCGTGGTGGTGGACAGTTCCCAGGAAACAATCCAGGCGTTCATCGACTCCAGCCAGTCGCAGGTGCTCAACGTGACCGGCGACGCCAAGGATGAACAGACCCTCATCAGGGCCGGCATAGACCACGCAAAGGGCCTGGTCGCCGCCCTTCCAGAGGACGCGGACAACATCTTCCTGATTCTTTCGGCCCGTGAACTGAACCCGAACCTACGCATAGTCAGCAAGATAAACGAGCTGGGCGCCCGCAAGAAATTCATGCAGGTGGGCGCGGATTCGGTCGTGTCGCCCACCTCGATCGGCGGCGTCCGACTTTTCGGCGAGATGGTCCGTCCCGGGGTCGCCAGTTTCCTGGACGACATCATCCCGGAAACCAGCGAGGACCTCACCATGGACGAGGTGTTCATTCCAGACGGCTCGCCCCTGGACGGCAAGAAGCTGGCGGAATCCGGAATACGCGAGAGGACCAACCTGCTGGTCGTGGGCGTGCGCGGCCATGACAACAACCGTTTCGACTACAACCCCGGCCCGGGGTTCGAACTGGACAAGGGAATGACACTCATCGTCCTTGGTCCAAGGGATGCCGTGACCAAGCTGCGCAGGATGAGCGGGGGCGCGGCGTGATTTCCGGACACCTGGCCGATGCAATCCGATTGGAAGACCTCCCCCGCGGCAGTCCCGGCCGTCAGCGCGTCAAGGCCCGCATCAAGGCAATCCCCGAGGATTTCGAGGTGGAGGAGGTCAACAACTTCGAACCGACCAGGGACGGTCCGCATATCTTTTTGTGGGTCGAGAAACGCGACGTGGCCGGAGGCGAGTTGCTGAGGCGCCTGGCGTCCGCATTGGGAATCCGGGCCGCGGACATCGGATACGCCGGCACCAAGGACCGCAGGGCCGTGACGCGCCAGTGGCTTTCCGTGCCAGGGGAATGCGAACGGGCCCTTGAAGCCGGCGTCGAACTGGACGGAATCCGCGTCCTGCAATACACACGTCACCGGAAGAAGCTGCGGCTGGGCCACCTGGCGGGAAACAGGTTCCGCATATTGTTGAGAGGGGCGGACCCCGCGTCGGCCGGGGACCTTGCCGAGACCGGCAGGATGCTGGAGGTTGGGGGCTTTCCGAATTTCTACGGCGAACAGCGTTTCGGCCGCAGCGGCGAATCCCTGGCGATGGGGCTCGAAATGGTGGAAGGAGGCGGCCGATCCAGAGGCCGCGGACCCGGAAGGTTTGAACGACGAATGCTGGTGTCCGCGGTACAGTCCGCGCTGTTCAACAGCTATCTGAAATCGCGCATAGAGGCCGGAATTGCCGGCACGGTGCTGAAGGGCGACGTGATGACCAAGACCGATACCGGCGGACTTTTCTTTGTAGAGGACGTCGAGATCGAGCAGGCCCGTCTGGACGCGGGCGAGACCCGGATTACCGGGCCGATGTTCGGCAACAGGTTCATGGCTGCCGTGGACGAGGCCGGGGAACTGGAAAGGGGCATCCTGGACCGTTCCGGGATTTCCGCGCAATCCTTCGATGCCTTCAAGCGGCTGGCACGTGGAACACGGAGGGTGCTTTTTGAACGGCCCGGCGACTTTTCGGCCACGCCGGCTCCGGATGGCGTCACCGTGTCTTTCTACCTGCCAAGAGGAACCTACGCCTCGGTTCTGCTGCGCGATTTCGTCAACCAATCCGAGGATTAGTGGGAAACGAACTGTGCGGTATGTCCCGACTTGGGATATCCTGTCCCGAATGATTGTTGATGCGAAGAAAAACACCTTGGAGGATGTGTAACATGAGGAAGTTCGTACCGGCCTTCATGGGACTCGCGATGGTCGTGACCCTGGCAGCCCCCCAGCAGGCGGTCGCCTGGTCCACGCAGGGTGGGGAGATAGTGCCCATGAACCAATACGCCGGCACTGTCGGCGTCGGATATCCGGGCCTGAGGGGCATGGTCCACATTCCTGTAATGCAGGATTTCGAGATCGCGCCGAGCTTGTGGTTCTACTTCGGCCAAAACACGGCCGCCCCGGTCGTCGGCGACATTTTCAGCGTACAGCTAAAGTACAGGGTGTTCAAAAAGGGACACTTTCAGATCGCCCTTGCCGCTGATCCCGGGGTTGTGTTGAACTATCATCCCGCGTTCGGGGTCGGGATCCGTCTGGGCCTGCCTCAGCTCATGATGAGCTGGGTCGATCTTATCCCGAAGCTGTCGTTGCATTTCGGGTTCAAGATGCCGATCACGATATCGGTGCATCCGGCCGTGGCGGCAGAGATACCCTTGCTGGCCAACTTCGGCGTCGAGTACTCCGTCAACAACTGGATAAACGTATTTGGGTACTTCGACATGGGCGTCGCTCTTGGCGTGGCAGGCAGCGCGGTCGCGGCGTCATTCTCTCCGAACGTCGTCCTGGGGGCCGCCTTCAAGTTCTGATTAAGCGCCCCGTCCCTCGTTCATCTTCTTGGCCCACTGCGTGCTTCGGGGATATGATCCCTACCGGAGCCTGAATTCGTCCGAATTGGGAGTATTCAAGATGAGACGTTATTTGTCGATTTCACTGTTTCTGGCCGTGCTGACGTCCTTTGCTGTCACGGCGCGGGCGGAGGACGAAAAACCGGCCTCCACGGTCGAGGCTGCGACTCCGGCCCCGGCTGCGGGTGGAGCCTGGTCCACGCAGGGCGGCGAGATCGTGCCCCGATCGCAATACGCCGGCACGGTTGGCGTAGGGTATCCGGGATTGAGGGGCATGGTGCACATCCCCGTCCTGCGCGACTTCGAGGTGGACCCGACTTTCTGGTTCCTTTACGCGCATGACACTACGGTCATGGCCGGAGACGTGGTTTCAGTGTTGCTGAAATACAGGGTCTATCATGAGGACAGGTTCCACATTTCGCTGGCCGCCGACCCTGGGATTTTCCTTTCCTATTACAAGGCCTTCGGGGTGGGGATTCAGCTTGGGCTGCCCCAACTGTTGATGACCTATAATCTGCTGCCCGAGGTGGACCTGCACTTCGGGTTCAAGATGCCCATCAGTTTCATGGTCCACAAGGCGTTCGCAGCGTGGATCCCCATCCTGTTCAACTTCGGGGCCGAGTATCATTTCAATGATTGGATCAATATCTATGGGTCCATAGACATGGGCGTGGACCTCATCGTGGCCAAGGGGGGCGCGGTCACGCCGTTCTTTTCCCCCAATTTCACCGTTGGCGCGGCATTCAAATTCTAAGACCGGCCGGCTTTGTCGAGCTTTTCGCGGCACCAGGCCGCAAGCTCATCCGGGTCCGAGCACTGCCTGGCGGAAGGCAGGCTCGACAGAAATGTCCGGCCGTATTTCTTTGTGCGGATGCGCACGTCCATTATCGCCACCACTCCGCGGTCCGAACGCCGTCGAACCAGCCTGCCGAATCCCTGTCTCAGTTTTATCACCGCGAGGGGGAGTTGATAGTCGTAGAACGGTTTCCCACCCTTTTGGGCCACCCGGTCCCTGCGCGCCTCCAGCACCGGGTCGTCCGGGGGGTCAAAGGGCAGGCGATCTATGATCACGCACGAAAGGGCGTCCCCCATTACGTCCACCCCCTGCCAGAAGGTATGGGTGCCGAAGAGGCAGGAGCCGGGCGTTGCCTTGAAACGCCGCAACAGTTCGTCCCGGGGGGCCTCTCCCTGAACCAGCAGCGGAAACGCCAGTTCGTCCTTCATCAGTTCGTATGCCTTGCGCAGTCCGGCATGGCTCGTGAACAGCAGGAACGCCCGGCCCCCGGTGGCCCGCACGATGCTCAGAGCCTCCTTTGAAAGGGCCTCGTAGAACCCCTTGTCGTTCGGCTCCGGGATTGCCCTGGGCAGGTACAGCAGGACCTGGTCCTCGAAATCGTATGGTGACGCCAGCACCAACTCGGACGCGCCCTCGGGGACGCCCATCTGAGTCCTGGCGAAATCCGTGGAACCATTGACTGTAATGGTCGCGCTGACCAGCACCACCGGCCTGCCCGACAGGAACACCCTTTCCCTGAGCATTCCCGATACATCGACCGGAAGGGCGCTGAGCGCCCCACGCCTGCCCCTGCGTTCCGCCAGGCGAACGAAAGCAGGGTCGTCATCGGCCAGTACGGCCCCCAGGGTCTCGCGGACCCTGCCCGACCTGGGGCGTATGTCGCTTTCCATATCCATTTCAGTGGCCGTCCTGGACGCCTCCTCACCCAGGATCTCCAGGTCAACATCTATGTCGTGCCATGCCTTGCGCGCCTTCGGACCCAGCATGCCGGGCGTTACCGCCACCCTGCCGTTCGCATCAACCAGATGCGCAACCAGACCCAGAAACCTCTTTTCCAGACGGCGGGCCACCTTCAAAAGGACGCGTGAATGGGCAGGGTCCCCCCTCAGCGCCAGTTCCTCGGAATCGTGGCCCAGGTCCGCCATGGTGCCGCTGCGCACCGTGAATCCGAAGTGCGCGGTCGCCACGTCCACCAGCCCATGGGCCTCGTCGAGGATCAGCACCGAGTCGTCCGGCAGGATGGCCCCGGACCCATCCTCGGACATCACCAGGTCAGCGAAGAACAGGTGGTGGTTGGTGATCACCAGGTCCGCTTCCTGAGCGCGTGCCCGGGCCAACAGGAAGCATTGGCCGAAGCGGGGGCAGGCCCGTCCTGGGCAGGTGTCGCTGGTGGAAACGATGCGCCTCAGGAACGGATGTCCTTCCCTGACGTCCTTCAACTCCGCCAGGTCTCCGGTCTGCGTGATGCGCATCCAGTTGCGCACGTCCCTGGCCAGACCCCTGTCATCGTCGCCGAACAGGTCAAGGCTGTCCCATTCGGCCGCGAACCTCAGTTGGCACAGGTAGTTTGCCCGTCCTTTGAGCACGGCCACGGAGAAAGGGAAAGGCAAGGCCCCCTGCAGCAAGGGAACATCGCTTTCGTGGATCTGGTCCATGAGCGCGCGGGTGCCCGTGGCCACCACCGTTTGAATGCCGGACTGAAGCGCCGGCGCCAGGTACGCAAGGGTCTTGCCGACACCGGTCCCGGCCTCGACCAGGCAGACATCATCGTGAGCGAGGGCGTCGGATACCGCAGCCATCATCCTTTCCTGTTCCGGCCTGTGCTCGAAGCCATGCATGGCGCCCGCGATAACGCCATCGGCCCCGAACATTCCGGCTGGGCTGAAACTGCGTCGTGACGATGACATCCGGTGCAAACCGCCAAAACAGGGCTTACAGCTATAGCCTGCCTCAAACGTGGAGTCCAGCGCAGCTCGCGCTGGCTTGACGTAACAGCCTTTGCAGTGGAATATCCAGGCATCTGGAGGAAGGCATGAACGAGATCGATCAGACGGCGGATACGAAAGAGGAAGCCCGCTTCAAGGCGCTGGTCGCGGCCCGCAAACGCGTGATAGTGAGGGCCTTGATATCGCTTGCGGTGCTGGTGATCGGTTTCTGGGCCCTCAAGATTCATGAGCCGGGCATCAAGTATTTCATTAGCGGCGGTGACCTTGTGGACTTCGGCGACGTACGCAAGGCCAGGGCGTCCGGAAAGACGGCGCTGGACGTGAAGCCCGGCTCGTATGTGCGTTTGAAGAACCTGATGGTCACGAACCAGGCGGAAGGCCGGAAATACAAATATTTTTTCTGTCCGATTTACAATGTCCTGGTGCGCACCACGCGTCCCCTGCCCGAACGTTCGATTCGGGTCTCTCGCGCGGTGATTCCCGACGGCCTGGATTATCTGGTCGAACAACGCAGGGTATGGGTGGAGGACTTTTCCACCAGTTTCGACGTCCAAGGCTGGATAATGCCGTTGAAGGACATGCCCGGTTGGAACGGCGGCTTGCGGGATTACGTCCTGAAACCGCCCGGCCCGGGCCAAAGGGCAATACTGACCAAAGACGAAGTGAACACCGCCTGGGCGCTGCTGGATGGGGAATCGCCCGCTTCCGAGTACTGGGCGTTCATCGTGCTGGTTTCGGTAATATTCGTGGTATTGGCCTCGATTGCCAGTCTGTCTTTGGCTGTCAGGGCCTGGCGCAAGGCAATGAACCGACCCTGAAAACGCCTTCCGCAAAGCCTGCCTAAAGTTTTTGACGCCACCTGTCGATAAATGTTTTCAGACAAAGCCTGATTGGGGCAGGGAGGCCGTCATGACCAGATTGACGAAGACAATCACTCTTTTCGCGCCTGTTGTTTTGTTCGCGTGCGCGCCTCACGGAGGCGGTGGGCAGGACAACTCGGGACCGTCTCCCGACCCTGATGTGTGCGTGGCCGCCGAGACGCAGATATTTTTGGCCCTGGAGGCGTCGGACCGCATGAACGGATACGCCACCGAGGACACGAAAATCGTGCATGGTCTGGGTAAGTGCTGGCCGCACGCCAAGTGGTACCACACGGGTCCGCACTGGTGGCAGGGGTTCTGGGGCTGCGAAGTCAAGATCGGCCAGAAGAAGTGGGACCTCGTGGATAAGGCCGTGCAGAAGACACTGCCGCACTACAAGAAGTACGCTGACTTCGGCATGCTGACCTACCCGATGGACCAGGGAGCTTCGCACGTCTGCGGCGGACATCACGGCAACCACGGCAACGGTTGGGGCTGGGGTTGGGGCTGGGG
>JAADHL010000274.1 GCA_013151875.1 Deltaproteobacteria bacterium | reverse complement strand
TTTTTTGATGGTACTTGGCGTAGTTCATGGAGCCCATGTTCAAGGCGCCAATCGCAGGCTTGACCTCAATGATCGGCGAGGTCTTTTGTTGGGAGGTCACGTTGATCGCGCCCGTGCTGAAATTGATGATAATCGGGCACGCATCGGTCACGGCGTCATGGATAGCCCTGTAGTCCGACACCTCGTAACTGGGCAGGCCCTCGGTGGTTCGCGCGTGAATGTGGACCACGGCGGCCCCAGCCTCCCATGCCCTTTTGGCCTCGGCCGCGTATTCCTCGGGCGTGTAGGGAATGGCCGGACACTGGGCGCGATTCGCGACCACTCCCGACAGCGCGCAGGTGATCATGCAGGAACGGCCGTAGTCGAAATTCGGCCTCGTCCACAGGGGTCTGACCCCGACATTTTCCCCCTTTTTTTCCACTTATCTGCCCCTCCATTCGGGTTTTCTTTTCTGCAAGAAGGCAGCAAGTCCTTCGGACGCGTCCTCCGTATTCAACAGGGCCAGCAGCCGCCGGTGAAGGAACGGTATGGAGTCCTCCAGGTCCAGGGCCTCTATTTCGGCCATGGCCTGCCTTCCCGCGCTTATTGCCAGCGGCGCGTTTGCCACTATCGATGCAACAGCCTCGTCAACGACTCGATCCAGTTCATCGCGACCGACGCACCTGGTGACCAGTCCGATCTCCTCGGCCTCGCGCGCGGTGAAACGCCTGCCGGTGAACATCATCTCCATGGCCTTCTTGCGGGGCATGTTCCTCAGGATCAGGGCGGAAATCATCATCGGGAAAAGGCCGACTTTGACCTCGGGCGTGCCGAACAACACATCCTCGTGCGCGTACACCATGTCGCAGGCCAGCATCAGTCCCATCCCACCAGCCATGCAGTGCCCGTTCACGCGGGCAATGAAGGGTTTGGGAAAACGGCCCATCCTCTCGATAAGCCCAGCGTACTTCATCGGCCCGTCAACGCCGTGACCGCCCATCGCCGTTCCCAGGTCGGCCCCGCTGCTGAACGCCTTGTCGCCCGCGCCGGTAATGCAGGTGACGCGTATCCCCTGGTCCGCTTCTATTGCGTCAAGATATTCATTGAACAGGTCCAGGGCCTCGACGCTTATCGAATTGCGATGTTCCTCCCTGTTGAGGACAAGCCACGCGGCCCCGTCGCGCTTTTCAAACAGCAGGTCCTTATCCGCCATCGTCAACCTCCCCGTCCGGCCTTACCTCGATCAGGACATCGCCGGGCATCACACTGGCGCCGACCTCGGTGTTTACGGCAGTTACGACTCCGGCGCGACCGGCCGCGAGTCTGGTTTCCATCTTCATGGCGGTGACCACGACAAGTTCCTGCCCCTTTTTTACACTGTCTCCCGCCTTGGCGAGGATTGCGGAAACCACTGCGGGCATGGGAGGCGTGATGCGCCCGTCATCGGGCTGTTCCGTTGGAACATGGCCGTGGTGTCCCTTTACTTCGCGGACCAGTCTGGCCCGCCCCCTGGACCATACCCAGACCCCGGACTCATCCCTGGCCGTAAACAGGGTATGCGGCATTTGGTCGATCAGGACCTGGTGTCTGCCGACGGCGCTGAACGAGACTTTGACTTCGTGACGGCCGCCTTCCAGTTTCATGTCCAGTCGGACGCCGTCGTCCCAGGTTGCATCGAATTCGACAATCCTGTCATCCACGGACTTGCGGTTCATCAATGACTCCAATACGGACGCCCGGATCAGCCGCCACGCCCCCCAAGGTCCCAGCGCCCCAGCCGCTTCCAGGGCGAAAAGGCGTCATCCCCAGCGACAGAGCCCTTTGGCACGCCCACAGCGGCGTTGTGAGCGCTTCTTTCGACCGCATCGCCGACCAGGGCCCAGAGGTCCGAGTCGCGATCAGGCACCCAGCCGGACATATGATCCTCGATGAACCCGGTATGCGTGTCACCGTGGCCAAAAGGCTCCGATTTCAGCAAATCGATCATGAACTCGATTGACGTCCTGACTCCCAGGACCACGCATTCCTCCAGGGCCCTTACCATTCGGGCAATCGCAGTGTCACGGTCGTGTGCGTACACGATCAACTTGCCCATGATCGGGTCATATTGCACCGGCACGTCCGCCCCGGCAAATATCCCGCTGTCGTAGCGCACCCCTGGACCCTGCGGCGTACCCGCGGCGACGACCTTCCCAGGGCTCGGCATGAATCCGGATACGGGGTCCTCGGCATAGATGCGACACTCGATGGCATGACCGCGCGGGCAGACGTCGCCCTGGGAAAAAGGCAGGGGAGCGCCGGCAGCGATCTGGACCTGGAGCCTGACCAGGTCCAGGCCGAGGCACATCTCGGTGATGGGGTGCTCGACCTGAAGACGGGTATTGACCTCCAGGAAATAAAAGTTACTTTCGCGATCGACCAGGAATTCAACGGTGCCGGCGTTGGTGTATCCGGCGGCCCTGGCGGCCGATATGGCGGCGTCACCCATGCGTTTTCTGAGATCGGCATCGATCCCCGGGGACGGCGTCTCTTCAATTATTTTCTGGTGCCGCCTCTGTATCGAGCACTCCCTTTCAAACAGATGGACGATGTTGCCATGGTGATCCGCCAGTATCTGGAACTCGACATGCCTGGGCCGATCCAGATACTTTTCTATATATATGGCGTCATTGCCGAACGCGGCGCCTGCCTCCCCAGCGGCGATTCGGGCGGCTTTCGCGAGGTCTTCGGGATGCTCGACCACCCTCATGCCCTTGCCGCCCCCACCGGACGCGGCCTTGACGAGCACCGGATAGCCCGTCTTGTCCGCGGCCTCGGCCAACCTTGCAGGGTCCGCCTCCGGATCGGACATGCCGGGAATGACGGGAACGCCGCTCTGGAGCATCATTTTACGGGCGTTGGTTTTGTCACCCAGTCTGGCCATGGCGTCCGAGGTCGGCCCTATGAAAACAAGCCCTGCCTTTGTGACCGCGTCCGCGAATTCCGGGTTTTCCGACAGAAATCCGTACCCAGGGTGAATGGCCTGCGCTCCGGTTTCGATTGCCGCGTCCACCAGCTTTCCGATATTCAGGTAGGACGAAGCCGGCTCAGAATCCCCGATATGGACGGCCTGATCCGCGCACTGCACGTGCAAGGCGCCTTTGTCGGCGTCGGAATAGACGGCTACCGACGCGATCCCCATCTCCCGAAGGGTCCGCATGACGCGTACGGCTATTTCGCCGCGATTCGCGACCAGGATTTTGTCGAACATCAGCCCGTCTCCTCGTCTCGATACGTCGCTCTGCTACATCCTGAAGGTACCGTGCCCCTGGTCCCGCTCATTCATGGGGGCGTTCAATGAAACCGACAGCGCAAGCCCCAGGACATCCCTGGTCAGGGCCGGGTCCAGTATGCCGTCGTCCCACAGGTTCGCAGTGCTGTAGTAGGCGTTGCCTTCCTTTTCGGCCTGGTCGATGATGGGCTGCCGGATCGCGTCTATGAATTCCTGGGGCAACGGATCCTGACCTTCCCGTATCATCTGGTCGTTCTTGATGGACACCAGGACGTCCGCGGCCTGTTCGCCGCCCATGACCCCGATTTTTGCATTGGGCCACGTCCACAGAAAACGGGGGCCGTATGCCCTTCCGCACATTCCGTAATTGCCCGCCCCGAAAGAGGCGCCGATGATCACGGTGAACTTGGGAACGGTCGCGGTGGAAACCGCGTGCACCATCTTGTGGCCGTCCTTGGTTATACCGCCCCGCTCATACTCCCGTCCGATGATGTAGCCATTGATGTTTTGCAGAAACAGCAGCGGAATACCTTGTCTGTCGCACAACTGTATGAACTGAGTGGCCTTGAGCGCGCTGTTCGAAAACAGGATCCCGTTGTTCCCCAGGATCCCCACCTGGTATCCATGAATGTAGGCCCAGCCGCACACCAGGGTAGGGCCGTACAGGGCCTTGAATTCCAGGAACTCCGAGCCGTCGACAAGCCTGGCGATGACCTCCCTGCAGTCGTAAGGGGTCGTGATCCTCCTGGGAACTATTCCGTAGAGTTCCTCCTGATCATAAAGGGGATCCTGCGGAGGCCTGGTGGGTATCCTTGATTTCTCTGGCTGGGGCAGGATTCCGACGATGTCGCGCACAATCTCGATCGCCTCGGCGTCGTCCTCAGCGTAATAATCCGAAACCCCGGATTCGCGGCAGTGAACCATGGCGCCGCCCAACTCCTCGGCTGTCACCTCCTCACCCGTCGCGGCCTTGACCAGGGGCGGGCCTCCCAGAAAGATGGCGCCGGTGCCGTTGACGTGGACAACGTGATCCGACATGGCGGGGATATACGCGCCGCCCGCGGTGCACAGCCCCATTACGGCCGTGACCTGGGGAATGTTCATCTTGGACATGATGGCCTGGTTGTAAAAGATACGGCCGCCGTCATCCACGTCTGGAAAGATCTCCGACTGAAGCGGCAAAAAGGCCCCCCCGGAGTCCACCAGATTCACAGTGGGCAGGCGATTTTCCATGGCAATGGTCTGGATGCGTAGCGCCTTCTTGACGCCCATGGGATAGATGGTCCCCCCTTTGATCATCGGGTCGCTGGCGTTGACCATCACCTCACGTCCATTTACGACGCCGATTCCGCAGCGACTGCCCGCGCCGTGCACCCGCCCACCGTACATGTCGCGGGCGGCCATCGGCGCTATTTCCAGCCAGGGGGTATCGGGGTCCAACAGGCGATCCAGGCGTTCCTGCACCGTCAGCTTGCCCAGTTCCGCATTGCGTTTTCTGGCCTTTTCCGACCTGTCCTCGCGAGCCCTTTTCAACTCTGCTTTCAGGTCGTCCACCAGCGCCTTCATGGCGTCATGGTTCTTTCGATATTCCTCGCTGTCCCGGTCGATCCTGGATTCGATAATATTCATTCGAACCTCAATAGCGTTCCAGCAACTCATCCGCAATCGCCATCCGGGACAGTTCCACCGATGTCCCGGCCAGGGCCAGGCCCTTGGCGTCGCGGTATGCCCTCTCGGACACGCCGCCCTTTACATAACCGCTGCCCGCCGTGATCTGCATGGCGTCGGAGGCCACCCTTTCCGCGTTCTCGGCGCCGAATACGCGCGCGCAGCCCACCAGGGTCGCGGCCTCGTGATCGCCAGTGTCCAGCATCCACCGCGCCCTTTGGTTCAACAGTTCGCAGGTCTGCATCAAGGTCAACATCTCGGCCAGTTTGAAACGGACCTCCTGATGCGAGATTACGGCCCTGGCCCCCCTGGTCCTGGCCCCGGCGAAAGCCGCTGCATCCTTCAAGGCCCTATGCATCAGCCCCGCGCACGCGTCCGCCAGACACAGGTCGTATCGCAGCCGATACCAGTCGCCGGCCTCGCCGTT
>JAADHL010000077.1 GCA_013151875.1 Deltaproteobacteria bacterium | reverse complement strand
CAACCCGGGGAAAATCAACCCGTGAAAACTCAACCCGGGTCGGGTTTCGCAGGATGCGTGGTGTAATATATGTGCCGGGGGTTGATGCCGATGCGTATCCTGCTGATCATGCCCGACGCGAACATGCACAAGCTGCACGTGGGGTCGTTCGTGCGGTCATTCAGGGAGGCGCCCTTGTCGCTTTCCACGCTGGCGGCCCTGACCGGTGACGCCACTGACATCGAATACACCCTGGTGGACGAGAGCGTGGACCCCGTGCCCCTGGATTTCGATGGGGACCTGGTAGGGATCAGCGTGATCACCGGAACAGCGAGGCGCGCATACGCCCTGGCCGATCATTTTCGATCGCGGGGCGTCAAGGTGGTCCTAGGGGGCGTGCACGTCACGGCCATGCCGGACGAGGCCCGACACTACGCGGACTGCGTGGTCATTGGAATGGCGGAGCGGATCTGGCCTGGGCTGGTCGAGGACTTGCGCGCGGGCGGCCTTAAGCCCGAATACGTCGAGGACCCGCCGTCAGGGGACTTCGTGGAGGGATTGCCCACCCCTCGCTGGGACCTGATGCGCAAGAGCGGTTACATGGCTCCCTACACCGTGCAACTGACTCGTGGATGCACCCATGCCTGCGATTTCTGCATGGTGCCCGTCATCTGGAAGCGATTCCAACGCCGTCCGGTCGCGGACGTGATACGCGACATACGGGCCGTCCCAGGCAGGCGCTTCGCGGTCAGCGACGTCAGCCCATTCGAAGATGTGGAATACGCCAAGGAACTGCTGAGAGCCATGATCCCCCTGAAAAAGAAGTGGGGCGGGCTGGCCACCGCCCGGATAACCGACGACCCGGAGCTTTTCGACCTGCTGGTCCGGTCCGGTTGCCAGTTCCTCCTGGTGGGATTCGAGTCGGTCCGGCAACCCGCCCTGAGGGGCATCGGCAAGGGCTTCCACAAGGCCGCCGACTACGCCGAGCTGATGCGCCGCCTGCACGAGGCTCACATAGTGGTGCAGGGCACGTTCGTGTTCGGGTTTGATCACGACACTCCGGATGTGTTCGACATGACAGTGGACCGGATCCAGGAATGGAAAGTGGACATCCCGCGATACTCGATATATACGCCGTATCCCGGAACGCGCCTGTTTCAGAGGCTGGAATCCGAGGGCCGCATCCTCAGCTGGGACTGGGGCGATTACGACACCATGCATGTTGTGTTCAGGCCGAAGAACATGAGTCCAGTGGCCTTGTACGAGGGTTTCCGCAGGGCCTACCGCGATACATTCAGGCTGAAAAACATCCTGGGCAGGACCATTGCCGGGGGACGCAATTTCCCGATTGCGTTCGTGGGCAACCTGACCTACAGGGTCTACGCAAGGCGCCTGTACCGCCAGAAGGCCTTCGAGATGCCGGTAACAAGGCGAGGCGAACACCAGGTAGTCACCCGGCATGCTGTGGACAGGAAGACGCCGGTCAAGGATCAAGGAGCCATGCCCCGTTCCTGATCAAGCCAATCCGGCCAGTTTCATGTCTTCAGCAAGCCTTTTTTCGCTCCATCGGCGGGCCCCCGCGAACACCGCGCGCAGGATGGGATGACGCGTTACCGCCTGGCGCTGGAAATCCAGCAGGGGTTGCCTGTGAACGGCCCTTGAGTAGTTCAGCATCCCTTTGTAGAAAAGACTCGCGTCCAGGGACGCCCCTTCGGTCATCATGCGCCTGTGGATCCATCGCCACCAGTGCCCGACCTCCAAGGCGCTCATCGTATCATGGCGCCAATAAGGGGACGACGACCGGTTGGAACCGTGGGTGAGGATTCCGAATCGCCGCCGGCTTTCCGGATTCAGTACCGGGAGATGCGGGACCCTGACCGTGAACGGCGTGGCATAGCAGAAGTCGGGCCTTGTTTGGCTGATGAAATTCCAGGTGTCCATCACGGTTTCGGCCGTCTCGCCTGGAAATCCCAGGATCACGCTGATGAACGTGGCTATTCCGGCTTTGCGGCAGTTCTCGATGGCCGCGGCCCCAGCCTCGACAGTGGCATGCTTGTCCATATTGTCCAGGATGCCCTGATTCCCAGACTCGATCCCCATCTGCACCTGTATGCAACCCGCCCGGCGCATCAGACGGCAGATGTCGACGTCGTCAAAGCCGTTTTCGGCCAGGTCGTCTCCGCGCGCGTAGCACAGCCATCTGATCGGTGAACCCGCGTCAATCAAACGACCACAAAGCTCCACCAGCCTCTTGCGCGGCAGAGTGAACAGGCTGTCCAGGCAGGACACGTACTCGACCCCTGACGCTGCGTAACCCGTCCACTCGTCCGCGATTCGCTTTGCGCTCTTGATCCGATACCTGCGGTCGTCGAACAGGTAAGGGTAGCTGCAGAACGCGCAACGGTAGGGGCAGCCCCTGGACGATTCATAGTGAATGAATGGAAACCTGGCTCCATGGACCCTTTCGGCCAGGGACCAATCGGGTGTTGGCAGGAAGTCCAGACCGCGGTCCTCGGGAACCCCGCTGTAAAGGAAGACGACCCCCTTTTTGTGTTCGACGCGTCCGGTGTACGGAGGCTTGATCTCGCCGTAGCCGCCTCGGATCCAGTCCGCCAGCGAGCGGGCCATCATCTCACCATAACCGACTGCCAGCACGTCCACCCCTGGGCATCCGGGCCAGTCCTTGTGAACGAGCCCTGCGAGCGCACCACCCACGACTACGTGGTTGTCGGGTCGGTCCAGCATGGCGACCATGGGGACCAGTTCGCTCATGTCGCGCAGCAGCGTGGCCGACGCGAACACACACCCGCATTCGTCAAGCAGACGCCGCCTCAAATCATGGTCTTCGAACAGTTCCGAGTAGGTGGCTGATGCCGTCTCGATTCCCTCGGCGCGCATCAGGGTCGTCAGGATCACGTCCGACAGTTCGGGGGGATTGAAAAGGCGCTCGTCCGCGAAGTACTTTTTGACCACATCGCAGCCCGGGGAACGCCGGAACGCCAGGGAGGACCTGTGGCGCCTTACGGCCAGCAGGTGCTCGGCGTTCAGGACCTTGAGGTGAACATCGTACCAGGGCGCGTCGGAAGCGCGAAAGGCCGCAATCTGCTTGCGCAGTGCGTGGAGGGCTGATCGGTCTTTCACCGATACGTAACCCCCGCTGACGATGAGTACCTTGTCGGCCGGCATCCGGCGCGCCTCGATCAACTGGTTGATCGTACATCGTCGGTCGAACATCGTCGATTGTTATAGGACGAGGGCGATCGGGACAGGTCCCCCGAGCATCCGCAAGATCGGCTAACATGTGATCGACTTGGAGGTGGTTTTGAAGATCACGCTCGTACAGCCGGCGATGGGACGCGACAGCGAAAAGTTCGTGGAGTCGTGGAAGATGGAGCCGCTTTCCATGGCGGTGCTGGCAGGATTGACCCCCCAGGAACACGAGGTCAGGTTCTTTGACGATCGGGTCGAAAAGGTGGACTACGACGCGCCGGCCGACCTCGTCGCCATATCGGCCGAGACATACACGGCCCGGCGAGCCTACCAGATCGCCGCGCGTTTTCGGCGGCGGGGCGTGCCTGTGATCATTGGGGGCTACCACGCCACGCTGGTCCCGGACGAGGTCGGGCGGTTTGCTGATTCGGTCATGGTGGGCGAGGCCGAAGGCGCATGGGGGGGGATCCTCGCGGACGCCCGTAAAGGCGCGCTTCAACCCGTGTATCATTCGGGCGACAGGCCGGACGTGTACAGTGTTCGACCCGACAGGACGATCTTCAAGGGCAAAAAGTACATGCCCCTCACTCTGGTGGAATCCGGCCGCGGATGTCACTTCGCGTGCGAATTCTGCTCGGTCACATCGTATTTCGACAGGCGGTTCAGTGTGCGCCCGGCGAAGGAAGTCGCTGGCGAGATCGAGTCCACCGGCCGCAAGCGGGTCTTTCTGGTGGACGACAATCTGACAACCGACTTTGATCGCGCCAAGGGCCTGTTCCGTGAAATAGCCCCTCTGAACATCCAGTGGATCAGCCAGGCCACGATCAAGTCGTCTGAAGACCCTGAACTCCTGAGACTGGCCGAAAAGAGCGGCTGCGTTGCGATACTCATCGGTTTCGAGTCCCTGGACGAGCAGACGCTTTCGGCCATGAACAAGCCGTTCAACAAGGGGGCGTCCAGGTTCGCCGAGGGCCTGGCGAAGCTGCGGGACCACGGGATCAAGATCTACGCGACGTTCGTGTTCGGGTACGATACGGACACGCCGGACCTGTTCAAACGAACCCTGGATTTCGCCATGGAACAGAAGTTCTTTGTCACGGCCTTCAATCACATGCAGCCTTTCCCGGGAACGCCGCTGTACAAGCGTATGGAGGACGAAGGCCGGATGCTCTACGACAAGTGGTGGCTGGAGCCCGAATACCGGTTCGGTCGCATCGCGTTCAGGCCGAAGAACATGAGCCCGGAAGAATTATATGACCGTCTGATGGACACGCGCCGGAAATATTTCAGTTGGTCCTCGATCCTGAAAAGGGCCACCGATTTCAAGGCCAACATGAACGGCCTGAACTCATTTTGGTATTACGGTTTCACCAACTGGCTGTTGCGCAGGGAACTGAACGAGAAATGGGTCACCCCACTGGGCGACCTGTCCGAGCCGGACCCATTGTCCGAGCCTGACCCAGGTTGATTTCACGGCGTGAAATTCGGGCCGTAAAATTAACCTGGGTATGGTTCAGGTACTTGTTTTTTAAAGCGGATCCAACCCAGTTGGACGAGGGCGGGGATCAGGAAAAGGTCCGCTGCAAGGGCCACGCACAGGGTCATGGGAAGCAGGGTGCCCATTACCTCCAGGGACAGGTAGTTCGACATAGCGAACGGCGCGAAACCCAGGACCAGGATGACGGTGGTTATGACTATGCCCCTGCCGGAAAAGTGGAATGTCCTGCGGATGGCCTCGCCCACGTCAGGGCTGCGGGCCCTCTCGATCCTGAAACGCATAAGGAAATGAACGGTGTCGTCCACCCCGATGCCGATTGCGATCATGCCCAGGCCCAGGAGGTCCGAGTCCACCTGTTTCCAGAACAGCCCCAGATAGCCGCCCAGGACCACCAGCGGCAGGATGTTGGGGATCATGGACCACAGACCGACCCGCACCGATTTCAGGCCCACAATCATCATTATGGTGATAAGGAATATAGCCAGTATGAGGCCCTGTTTCTGGCCGGCCACGATTACGTCTATCCAGTCGCCCATCAGAAAGGCCAGGCCGGTCACCTCGACCGATGCCCGGCCCGCCAGTTCACGTTTCCCTATTTGCTCTATCCGCCTGCCCGTGTCCCGGGTTTCAATCGCGCCCTCACCGTGCAGATGGACGGT
>JAADHL010000101.1 GCA_013151875.1 Deltaproteobacteria bacterium | reverse complement strand
GAACGTATCAGGGAATGGTGCGCCGCATCCCCGGTGCCGGTGGAGGAGGGCAAGCTGAACGTCACCGTATCGATAGGGGTCAGCCGGCTGGACGCGGCAATGGCGGGACCGCTGGACCTTATCGCCGCGGCCGACGCGGCAATGTATCAGGCAAAGAATTCCGGCCGGAACCGTGTGGTGGTCGCCTAGGTCGTCGTACGATCCGGGATTTCCCTTAAAACGGTCGCGCGCGCGCGTTTCAGGGAGAGACCCCGTTCAGCGGCGATTCGGCGGAGGTCGTCCGATTCGATTGACATGTTCACCTCCCTTCCATCCCTGAAGGCGCGCTTGACGCGGACCTCGCCCAGCGATGTGGCGACGGTGTCGATTCGGTATTTCAGTTTGACCCTTTCCAGCGCGAAGATGCGTATTCCGATGGTCGTTGATTCGTCAAAGAAGGCCGCCTGTATGCGCCCGCGGTCCCTGGATGATGCGATTGCGGACACGCACCAGGCGGGCCTCCCTTTCTTCATCTGGATCGGCGTGACCCAGGCGTCCAACGCGCCTGCCTCGTAGAGGGCGTCCATGAGGCGCGACACGTCGTCAGGCGTCATGTCGTCGATGTTGGCCGCAATCTCGTATTCGGGAATGGCCTTTGCCTCGTCGGGGCGGCCGACTACGGCACGCACGCAGTTGGGTCGATGGTCCGGCCATTCGCGGGACCCGAATCCGTACCCGATAGAGTCGATCAGCATCGACGGCATCCGTCCGGGCTCAACGGCCAACGCAGCGCATACGGCGGCCCCGGTGGGGGTCACGAACTCGCCCTCGACATCTATTCCGTGGACCGGGTATCCCTTGAGGACCTCCAGGGTGGCGGGAGCGGGCAGGGGCATGATGCCGTGTTGGGTCCGGACGAATCCAGCGCCCATCGGCAGGGCGGATGCGTGTATTTCCGCGATATCCAGGTCGTCCAATGCCGCGGCGATCCCAACTATGTCGGCAATCGAATCCAGAGCCCCAACTTCATGAAAATGGACCTTGTCCGCCCCGACTCCGTGGACATGTCCCTCTGCCTCGGCCAGGACCGAAAAGACCGCAACGGCCCGTCTCATGGTTCGTTCGGACAGTCCGGCGGCCCTGATGGATTCGATGATGGAGCCTGCGTTGCGGTCGTGATCGTGGTGGTGGTGATCATGGCCCTTCGCCCTGACGTCCATGCGTAAACCGACAAGAGAGCCGGACTTGTGATCCAGGGACTCGATGACGACCTGATCCCCGGTAACCAGGCGCACTGCATCTCGAACTGCGTTCAGGTCGGCTCCGGCGTGAATGAGCGCGGCCAGGGTCATGTCGCCGGCGATGCCGGACACGGCGTCCAGATACAGGATTCGGGATCCATCCGAGATGGGTTTCATGGCGTTGTTTCCTTTTCGTCGAACGGCCTTTTGCGGTTCATCAGCGAGGCTGCGACGCCGGCGCCGAAGCCGTTGTCGATGTTGACCACGGTGACGCCGCCCGCGCAGGAATTCAACATGGCCAGAAGGGCCGAAAGGCCGCCGAATGAGGCGCCGTATCCAATACTGGTGGGCACGGCAACCACAGGGCAAGGCGCGAGCCCGGCGACCACGCTGGGAAGGGCGCCCTCCATTCCGGCTGCCACGATTATCACGGATGCCTTCTGGATGGTTTCCATGTGTTCCAGCAGTCGATGCAGTCCGGCCACGCCCACGTCGAACGCGCGCGTAACCCTGTTTCCGAGGGCCTCGCATGTGATCGCCGCTTCCTCGGCCACGGGGACGTCCGAGGTGCCGGCCGACACAACGAAAATGAGACCCCTGCCAAGGTCCTTGAACCGCGCGGGCGGAAACCTGGCCATCCTGGCTGTCTGGGAATACGACAGGCCTTCCAGGCCTGGCTGGGCCACCAGCATTTCGGCCCTCTTGGGCAACAGCCTTGTAATGATGCAGGCCCCGTCCGCTTCTTTTGCCGCGAGGACGGCGGAAATCAGTTGTTCATCTGATTTGCCCTGGGCGAACACCACCTCCGGCAGTCCCCTCCGCAACCGTCGATGGGAGTCGATATTGACGTCCAAGGCACTGCGCACGGGCATGACCTTGAACCGATCCACAGCATCCGGGACCGAGACGTCGCCGGCGCGTACGGCTTCAAGGAGGTCCGCAACGTCCTTTTCGTCCACCTGGGCCCTCAAGACAGGGACGGCTGATTGTCAGGTTCATGAATAATGTTGTCAACAAGGTCGATTTTCTTTGAAAACGGCGCAAGGCGGTGCCATACTCCACCAAGGCAGGGCGGTTCGACCATGGGCTCCGGGGATTCAGCCAAGACCGTTTTCGAGGACACGATGATCTGGGAGCCGGCCGGTGGGCCGGTTCCGGTGGACCTTATAGTCCTGGGCATGTCCGATGAGGATGCGAACTTCGTGGCGGCGTGCTACGAGATGGCCCGCGTCCTGTACGAAAGGCTGCCGCCCAGAAAGAACGGGCAGCCGGCCTTCACCCACCCCACCAATGCCGCGTGGTTTCTGACCCAGGCCCAGGCCCAGGCCTATGTCGTGGCCGCGGGCCTGCTGCACGACGTGCTCGAGGACCGTGTCGACATCGAGCGGGGGCACGGCGTGCGTGACGCAGGCCAACTGGATCTGCTCCAGAACGCCATAAGAGGCCAGTTCGCGACCGCGGTGATCGAGGCTTCCCTGCGCGCCGGCTTCCCCCGGGAAATCGCGGAAAGGGTGGTGGACGTGGTGTCCACCCTGACGCGTCACAAATCGGATCTCTATTACAAGTCGATTTCAGGGATATTCACGCATTCGGACCTGGACATCAGGATGGCGGCCTCCCTGGTCAAACTGGCCGACCGGATGCACAACATAATGACCATTGAAAACTACCGGGACGACGAGAAGATCTATCAGTGCTTCAAGAACATTTTCATCTTGAACAACGCCAAGCAGCTTCGTAACGAGGTGGCTGGTCGGTCCCTCGACGAACGAATGATTCTGTCGCTGGAAAAGGCGTTCAAGAAGTGCGGAAAGGCCACCTTTCAGGCCCTGCTCAGGATAGACCACGGCCAGGATGCCGACGCGCCCGTTTTCAAGTTGATCACCTATCTGGCCCTTGCGTTGCGGAAATTCAACCTCGAGTTCAATGGGTTATGGAAGATCACTTCCGCGAAGCTGGGCCCGGATGCCCCGGTCTATCACGTGTTCCACGGCATCGTGAACAAGTACGACAACCGACTGCATCATGAAGAACAAAAATTTCAGGCACAACTGGACAGGGAACTGGAATATTTCGCGGTCACTTTCCGTGACCTGGACCTGGGCGAGGAAGACCTGCGCCGCGCCATCACCTACAAGGATGCAATGGCGCTTCGCGAGGTTATCGCGGCCCTTTTGTACAAAGAGGACTACGTGATCCGCGGGTTCGAGTGCTCGAGGATCTGCCGTAGGGGCCAGAACTGTCTGAAAATGGAAGCGAACGCTCAGGACGTGGACGCCTGATATTGACCGGGCCCCCGGAAAGTGCAATCAATTCCAGCGACGATTATTGGAGGAAATGATGTCTGAACTTGCGGACCATGTTTTGGAACTGATAAGGCGATCCTCGACGGACCTTTCGGACGACGTCGAGGCCCGCATCCGGGAGGCCAGGGACACCGAGGATGAAGGATCGACCGCCAGGAGCACCTTCGACGTCATAATCGAGAACATCGAGATCGCGCGCTCGGGCGGCACCCCCATCTGCCAGGACACCGGACTTCTGTCCTTTTACGCGCACCTGCCGGAAGGCATGGATCAGGGTGGGGTGAAGGAAGCCTGCATCGACGCGGCCAGAAGGGCGACCGCGGCGGGTCTGTTGAGGCCGAACGCGGTCAATCCGATAACCGGAAAGAACAGTGGCGACAATATCGGTGAAGGCCTGCCGTACGTGTCGATCGAGTACCACGAAGGCGACGAGTTGACCATCGACGTGGTCCAAAAGGGCGGCGGCAGCGAAAACGTGGGCGCCCAGTATCGCCTGCCTGACCCTGATCTGCATGCCGGCCGGGATCTCGCCGGGGTCGAGAAGTGCATCATGGACGCCGTGTTCACGGCTCAGGGCTTCGGTTGTTCGCCTGGGACCATCGGTGTCTGCATCGGAGGCGACCGCGGCGGATCGCTGCTGGGCGCAAAAAAGCAATTGCTGCGCAGGTTGGACGACACCAACCCGGATCCGGAGCTGGCCGCGCTCGAGGAAAAGCTGTACGTGAATCTCAACAAACTGGGTATTGGTCCCATGGGGTTCGGCGGAAAGACAACGGTCCTCGGGGTGAAGATCGGGTTTTTGCACAGGCATCCTGCATCGTTCTTCGTGTCGATGGCCTATTGCTGCTGGGCAAACCGCAGACGCAGACTGACCGTCCGGGGCGACCAGTTCAGCATCAATTAGGGAGGAACCTCAAATGGCTGCGCGAAAGATAGAATTGCCGACGACCGAGGACGTCATCAGATCGCTCCATATCGGGGACGAGGTGCGACTCTACGGGACTGTAGTCACTGCCAGGGACGTGGCCCACAAATTCATGGTCGAAAAGAGGCCGGACTTTCTGAGGCCCCTTTTGAAGGGTTCGGTGATTTACCATTGCGGCCCCATCGTCAGGAAAGATGGTGACGAGTGGAAAGTGGTTGCCGCGGGTCCAACGACCTCCAGCAGGGAGGAGCCTTATCAGGCCGACGTGATCGAAACCTATGGGGTGGCGGGAATCATCGGCAAGGCCGGCATGGGTGAAAAGACCAGCGCGGGTTTGAAAAAGAGCGGCGCGGTCTATTTTCACGCGGTCGGAGGGGCCGGGGCCCTGTTGGCGAAGTGCGTCAAAAAGGTCAAGGACGTCCTGATGCTCGATGAGTTCGGTTCACCCGAGGCATTCTGGGTGCTGGACGTTGAGGACTTCCCAACCATCGTTACCATGGATTCGCACGGCGACAGCCTGCATCGCAAGGTGCTTCAGGAATCAGAGGCGAATCTGAGGGCCATGCTGTAGGCGGGTGGGGCCTCCATCGACCGAATCATGTCCGGCCGATGGGGTCCCTGGTGGGGGTTCGGAAAGGAGGGGGAGCGGGGTATCTACTTCGCGTTCCTTTTCACGGGCTTCATCGCAACCTTGGCCTTGAGCGCCCTGAGGTCGGCCTTCCATTCGGACTTCAAGGTCTTCATGGCGGCCTTCTGATCGGCCTTGAGCGACTTGAGCGTGTCCTTGAGCTTGCGGTTCTCGGCTACCGCCTTTTTCAGTTCAGCCTTCAACGTCTTGAACCCAGCGATCTCGCGCTGCAGCTTCTTGACCGAGACTTCCAGTTCGCCGACCGTCTCT
>JAADHL010000346.1:5371-6219 GCA_013151875.1 Deltaproteobacteria bacterium | reverse complement strand
GACTGAAAACCGTCTACTTGAATATATAGCCGTCAGGCCCGGGGCGGTGAACGCCGTTCTCGGTGATGATGGCTGTGACAAGCTGCCACGGGGTCACGTCGAAGGCTGGGTTTCTGACGTGCACGCCTTCAGCCGCCACCCTCACCCCCCCGAATCCAAGGACCTCCTCTTCCGGCCTCTGTTCGATCGGGATGTGTGAACCATCCGGGCAATCAAGGTCCAGCGTGCTGGTGGGAATGGCCACGTAAAAGGGAATATTGTGGCGGTGCGCCAGGACCGCATGGGTGTAGGTGCCGATCTTGTTGGCCACGTCCCCGTTGGCGGCGGTCCTGTCCGACCCCACCACAACGCAGTCGATCAGACCCCGTGACATCAGATGACCGGCCGCGTTGTCGGTTATGAGCGTCACGTCGAAACCGTCGCGCACCAGTTCCCAGGAGGTCAGTCGGGCCCCTTGGAGGTAGGGGCGGGTTTCGCACGAAATCACCTTGATTGATTTGCCTGCCTCCTTTGCCCCGCGCATCACGCCAAGGGCCGTGCCGTATCCGCCCGTGGCCAGCGCGCCGGCGTTGCAGTGGGTCATGACCGTTGCCCCGTCAGGGATCAGTTCCGCCCCGTGCCTGCCGATGGCGCGATTCATGGCTATATCCTCTTCCAGGACCTTTTGGGACTCGGCTACGAGCGCCTCCCTGACGGCATCCGGTTCCCCCGCCTTGCTCGCGTTGAAGACGGAACGCATCCGGTCAACGGCCCATGCCAGGTTCACCGCGGTCGGCCTTGCCGCCTCGATCACCGCGCACGCCTCGCCAAAGGCTCGTTCGAAACCGGGCCGGTCGGCGGGCGCCCTT
>JAADHL010000346.1:0-5355 GCA_013151875.1 Deltaproteobacteria bacterium | reverse complement strand
ATGGCAGCCGCCACTCCGATGGCGGGCGCGCCCCTGACCACCATGTTCCGTATCGCACCGGCAACCCCCTGTGGGTCCGTGAACTTCAGATAGACTTCTTTCGTGGGCAGAAGCCTCTGATCCAGCATCACTACAGCGTCGTCAGCGAAAAAAACGGGGCGAATTTCATCGGTCATGTTCAGCTATCTCCTGTTGTTCCTGCCACGGCTCACGCCAGCGTCGGCGCACTTGCGCCGGCGGCTTGCTGTCGACATCCATTCCAAACACTTCGAGTTTCATCGGCCGGGGTCGAGTTCACGCGCTATCCCGGCCATGTCAGCGGTCAGGTCTGAAAACGTCACGGACCCGTCAGGCTCTATAAAGACCGATATCTCCATAGGGGGCATCGGTCCGGCCGGGGCCTCAGTAGATCCTCTGAATCTTTTTCTTGAGGAGGTTGAGTTCCTCTTCCGAGTAGGGGATTTTTCCCGCA
Source organism: Deltaproteobacteria bacterium (assembly GCA_013151875.1). Lineage (GTDB taxonomy): Bacteria > Myxococcota_A > UBA9042 > DTJE01 > DTJE01 > JADDHL01. Next base: position 4,883 of record JAADHL010000346.1, on the reverse strand, counting down.
AAGTAGTCCCTGTCATATCGATAAACGTCCGAAAAGAACATCATTCGTCCCTTGTCGTCGACCCCGACAGAATTGTATTCCACGAAAATCGGCACGGGCTCGTCCAGGTCAATCGCCTTGATTTTTTCGGCCTTCAAGATCCTGTCCACGGCCTTCTTGTCCATGCCCTTGCGACGTTTCAGCAGGTAATAGGCCACTTCCATGGGGTCCTTGAGCCTGACGCATCCGTGGGAATAGGCCCGTATCTCCTTCTTGAAATATCTCTTCTGGGGGGTGTCGTGCATGAAGATGCCGTAGGGATTGGGGAACACGAACTTCACCCTGCCCAGGGCGTTTTCGTCCCCCGAATCCTGGTACACTTTCTCGCGGCCGTCCGGCAGGACCTCTACCTTATAATTATGTTCCACGTAGTAGTCCGGTCGCGACAGGATCTGGAAGTCCAGATCCAGCCGGTGTATGCGCTTGGGCACGTACCATCGCGGGTTCAGGACCACGCGGCTGATCTCGGCCGAGAAAATCTTGGTACGGTTGATTCGACCTTCCCAGCCGCCATCTGGGTCATGGTCCCATATATTGTTGCCGACCACGACTTCATGTTTCATCACCAGCTTGCCCTGGTCCCAGACCTCCATCATGAATTCGGGGATGTTGACCCGGACATAGAGTTCCTCGTCGGCTCGAACGTCGCTTTCCCGCCACCGTTGAAGCGAAAGCCTTATCTGACTGATACGGCGCGACAGCGGCACGTTCAGGGACCTGAGCATCCCCTTTTCAACCACCCCGTTCACGATGAATCCATGGGTGGACTGATACTGCCTGACGGATTCCTCCAGGTCGTCTCCGAACCGGTTGTCGTTCAGATCACCGTCGAAGTAACCTTCCCTGGCCAGCCGCTTTTTGAGGGCCAGGACCGCCTTTCCTCGGGAGCCTTTCCTGAATCTGCCCCTTGACGGCACCTTCGGGAACGGGCCTTCCTTTTCCATCTCGCGGTACGTCGCCAGACCTGCCACGGTCGCGGCGTAATAGGGATGCGAGGGCGTCAGGGCCTTGATCCCATTCCCGGGGTCGACCGCGAAGGCGTCGAACGCCCCAACGAGTTGATCCAGATGGGTGATGTCGGCCACTGAAGGGTCGTCGTCGGCCTGAAACGGAGACGCGACCTTTAGGAATTTCATGTCCAGCGCGAATCTAAAGAATGCCACGGACGCGCTCACCTCCAGGTCCGCGCGGGCCTTGTTGAGCCCTTTTTCGAGGTCCAGGACGTTGCGGAACGCGGATTCCAGGGTCGCCAGGCCTTTCCTGGTGACATGGTTGAGGCGTCCGGTGTCGAAAAGACCGTCGATGGTTGATTCCATCGGTGGAGAGTCTCCCTCCAGGACGTCTCCCAGGGCGGTCCAGGCCCGGGAAGTTTTCATCCTGGAGCGGGCCTGCGAGACTTGTTCGGCCAGGTCCCGGATTTGCTTTGCCGCATCCTCGATTTTCCGTATTGGGTATTTCCCGGTCGAAAGCCCCTGGTCCGGCAGAGCGCGAACCGCGTCCAAGAGGATCCGAACGGCGGAGGACGGTCCCGTGGATTGGGAAAAGAAGAAATCCCAACCCCGCGTGTCCAGCGTGGTCCGGGTGGCCTTTTTGAACATGGGTTCTTTCCGGAGACGCTCTTCGATATAGGTGCGGGCCATGTCGTGGGAATTCTTTCTGACCAGCCAAAGGGCCTGGACGGTCTGAAAGACCTCGGCCCGCGCGACCGACGGGACAGCGGGTTTTTTTGGGGTCGGCACGGCATCGACACCGCCTGGAGGCTTGACGGGCGCGCAGGCGGCAGCGGCAAGCATCAACGCGGGAACAATTGCCGCAATACTCGATCGCACGGGGCCTCCGGGTCACGAAACGGTATGAAACCGTAGCAGAATCGGGAGCAAAAGTCAGTATTTCAGACAACCGTCCTGCCAATCAGGAACAGTCTTTTTCCCTGTTTGATTCCCGATCTGTCGGGTTCGACGGGCGCCCACACCCCGGCGGTTTGGGGTTACAATGCGAAGAAGGTTGATACGCAGGAGAATACATTCAGATGCTGACCGATATACCCGCGGTGCGAAAAATCATCAGATTCGCGTTGGAAGAGGACATTGGCACCGGCGACGTGACTACGGCCGCCATTGTCGCCCCATCGGAAATGGCGGCGGCCGAGGTTATCGCCCGGGAAAGCGGGGTGCTGGCCGGGATTCCGGTGGCGATGGCAGTGCTTGAAGAGGTTGGACCGGGCATTCTTTGCAGCGACGCGAAGGAGGATGGCTCGGCGGTCGAGCCAGGGGACGTGGTCCTAAGAGCCAGGGGGCCGGCGTCCCGGCTTCTGACCGCGGAACGGGTCCTGCTGAATTTCGTGATGCGTCTGTCCGGAATAGCGACTCATACCCGGAAGTTTGTTGATGCCCTGGCGGCCACCAAGACGATCATCCTCGACACCAGAAAGACCACGCCGGGACTCAGGGTGCTGGAGAAATACGCCGTTCGCATGGGCGGCGGACACAATCACCGCATGGCCCTGGCCGATGGGGTGCTGATAAAGAACAACCACATCGCCATAGGCGGTGACCTTAAGGACACCATAAGGAAGGCCAGGGACGGTTCTCCTTCCCTGTGCCGCATCGAGGTGGAAGTTCGCTCCACGGACGAGGTGAAAAGGGCGGTTGAGGCCGGTGCCGACGTCCTTTTGCTGGATCACATGGATCGGGAAGAGGTGGCCTCGGTGGTGGATTACTGCAACTGGAAGCTCAAGACAGAGGCCTCCGGCAACATGGGCGTTGAAAGCGCGCTTGCCATGGCCGAAGCCGGGGTGGACTATGTATCTGCCGGGGCCCTGACTCATTCGGCTCCCTGGCTCGATTTTTCTATGTATTTGAGGCCGTTGGACAGCGAATGACAGGCGACGCCCTGGAAGAAATCCTCCGACTGGCGGGCAGGCTGACTCCATCCATCGGGCCTGTGCATGTCCACGACCGTGTCGCCAGCACTCAGGACGAGGCCGCGCGATTGGCTGCTGATGGCGCCGTGGAGGGCACCGTGGTGGCGGCCAGAGCCCAGTCCAGCGGCCGTGGGAGGCGCGGAAGGGATTGGTTTTCGCCCAGGGATCGAGGTTTCTATGCAAGCGTGGTGCTGAGGCCCCCAGCGGCCCCGGCCCGTTGGCCCGCGGTCTCGGTGATCGCCGGTCTGGGCCTGGCCGGCGGGCTGACTGCCTCCGGGGTGCGGGACGTGCGTCTGAAGTGGCCCAACGACTGCCTTGTCGGCGGGCGCAAGATGGCGGGGGTCCTGGCCGAGGCATTTCCCGACTTGGGGTTCGTGGTGCTGGGCATCGGTTTGAACCTGTCTTTGAGTGGCGATGATGCGCCTCCCGAACTGGCGGAAACGGCCACGGACATCGCAACGCATCTGCCAAAGGGAAAGGACATCCTCACCGTGTGCGCTCTGGGGTTTGGGGGGATGTTCGCGGCTTACGACAAGAGCAAGCCCGGGCTCGAAGTGGATCAGGATTCGGCCGCGAGGTTCCTGTGGACGCGCGGAAACGTCAGGGTTGGCGATGTTTCGGGCATGGTATCTGGGATCGACCGATCGGGCGCCCTGGTGCTGGAGTGCCGGGACGGATCGACAAAAAAGGTCAGGGCTGGAGAGGTGACGGATGCTGGCAGCGATTGACATCGGCAATACCAATATCGTCGTGGGGGTGTTCGACCAGGGGAAGCTGGTCTCCGATTTCCGCGTCTCGACCAGGCACCTGGCCACCAGCGATGAATACGCGTTGCTTCTGGATGGTCTTTTCCTGATGGCTGGAATCGATTTCGACGGTATCGACGGGGCCTGCATGTGCAGCGTCGTTCCCCCTTTGACCGAGGTGTTCGAGACGTTCATCAGGCGGTATCTTGATTGCCCTCTGGTGCAGGTGGGTCCCGGGGTCCGGACGGGGATATCCATTTCCTACGAAACGCCCAAGGACGTTGGTGCGGACCGTGTCGCCAATGCCCTCGCAGCGCACGAGCGGTTCGGAACCGACGTGATTATCGTGGATTTCGGGACCGCCACGACCTTTGACGCCGTGACTGCCTCCGGGGAGTACTTGGGGGGGGTGATCGTTCCAGGGGTGAATGTGAGCCTGGACGCCCTGTTCGCGAGGACGGCCAAGCTGCCGCGGGTAGAGATGGCCCGTCCGTCAGGGGTGATAGGCCGCAACACCGTGCACAGTATTCAGTCGGGGGCCTTTTACGGGTATCTCTCGATGGTGGAGGGTATCGTGGCCCGGATGAAGGAGGAGATGACCCAGCCGGTGAAGGCGTTGGCTACCGGGGGTCTGGCTTCGCTGTTGTGTTCCGACAGCGGCGTCATCGACGAGATAGACCGCGACCTGACCCTGCACGGCCTGCGACTAGTGTGGGAGAAGAACATGCCCCGGCCCCTGTCAGACCCCGAGAGTCAGGACCACTAGGCCGGACAAGGCCAGAACCCCGCCGGCCAGGGCGTGCGCATAGCGTTCCAAGGCGCCCAGGCGCAAGGCCCCCAGCCCGTACCACAGGGCGGTCACGATGGACAGCATCATGACGATCGTGGCCGTGCCGAACACGGTCGTGACCAGGGCCAGAGCGCCCCAGCTATGGGTCGCGGCGGGAAACATCAGCAGTGGGATCAAGGGTTCACACGGGCCAAGCACGAACACGATGAAGAGGACCCAGACTGTCCTCTGCGAGCGAGCGCCGTCGGCGTGGGGATGGGCATGCTCCTTCGCGTGCCCGTGGTCGTGGGAATGAATGGTTCCATCGGCGTGCACGTGGGCGTGTGTGTGACGGTGTCCCCTGAATCCCCGCCAAAGGCCCCATGTGCCGTATGTCAGTCCGAAA
>JAADHL010000057.1 GCA_013151875.1 Deltaproteobacteria bacterium | reverse complement strand
ATTCGACCCTGCATTCCGAAATGAAGCGTCCGATCTCGTAAAACTCCTCCGGGGCCAGGTGGTCGCCCCTGTCAAAACGCAGGCCCCCGGGGCTGGCCATCTGGATCTGCCATGTCAAATTCTGTCCGACAAGCAGGTCGCGCAAGGGCGCCAACTGGTCCAGGTTTTTTCGGGAGACCGTTGTAATTGCCCCGGTCTCGATGCCCGCGTCGCGCAGTGCGAACAGCGCGCCAACGGCCCTGGCATGAGTGCCCGCGCGGCCGCGGATCGCGTCATGCACCTCGGGGTCCGCAGCGTCGAGGCTGACGCCCACCCGTCTCAGGTGGGGCATCGTGGCGAGCCGCCCGACCACGCCGGCGTCCACGTGCGTTCCGTTCGTAATGAGAACGAGGCCCAGCCCGGACCTGCCGACCTCCTCGCAAAGTTCGGCCCAGTCCCGCCTCAGGAGGGCTTCACCACCCAGCAGGCAGACCTCTTCGCAGCCCAGGTCGGCGAGATCGGCAAAGCAGGCAGAAAGTTCATCGAAGGTCAGTTCATCGGGCCGCGGGCGTCCCGCCGAGGAACCGCAGTGGCCGCAGCGCAGGTCGCAGGCCAGCGTGATCTCGATGTTGACGCTGTATGGCCTGAAGTCGTTCATTCGTCCCGTCCCTTGAGTTCGTCGTCTCGTTCCAGCCGGTGCAGGCAGAAAGGATAGTCGAAACGCGACCCGGTGTAGCTGGCGGCGTGGTCTCGACACCCCCCACGACACCGCGCTCCGAGGTCGCAACCGCGACATGCGCCCTCGAGCATCGCCGGGGTGAAGGCCCGGTTGTATGTAAACGCTTTCGGGTCCGCCCATAGCGAAGCGATCGACCGACGCCTCACGTTGCCCTCGATGAACGAGTCGTCCATGACCAGACAGCCAGTGACGTCCCCGTTGCTGCGGATTCCCAGGGTATCGAGGCCCGCCGCGCAGCCGTTCCATTCGAAATCGTGCAGGTCCGGAAATCGTCGCGAGAAGTAACCGAGGTCGTGGGTGGCGGTGATATTCAGTCGGTCGCGGTACTTTGTCCTGTTTTCATGAATGAATCGGGTCAGGGCCATGAATCCGTGGTCGTCCAGGGTTTTTTTGGGGTCGAAACGCTCACGGTCGTGGCACCCGGATACGTTGACCATCCACGTGAAGGCCGGCGCGTGCTCCAGCAGAAGGTCCCGGATGCCCGTCAACTCCGGCAGGTTGGACCTGCTGACCGAGGTGATCACGGTCCTCCAGGCCAGGGGCAGTTCGGCCATGCGGTGGATGGCCTCCATTGCCATGCGGTGGGCGCCGGGCCTGCCTCGCAACCGGTCGTGCAGGTCCGGGTCGGCAGCGTCCAGGCTGGTCCCCACCTGGCAGATTCCGAGGCGCTCGACCTCGGCCGCGGCGTCGTCGTTGAACCTCCAGCCGTTCGTTATGACGGCGACTTCGATTCCGCGTTCCCGCAGGCGTCCGGCGATGAGCGGCCAGTCCCGCCTGATCAGGGGTTCGCCGCCCATCATGCAGACCGACGGGACGCCGAGGTCAGCCAGTTCATCGCATAGGCCCAGCGCCTCTTCGGTCGTCAATTCGTCCCGCCTGGGCCTGCCCGCGCCGGCCGCGCAGTGGGCGCACCTGAGGTTGCACGCAAGCGTGATCTCCCACAGGACATACGCAGGGGCCTTACTCGGGGTCGGGCTCATGGTGGTAGCTTTCTCCGCTGATTACGGGACGTGTTCTAAGGGGCGGCAGCGGAGGTCCCCGCCGCCGGGCCGCGTCCATCAACTTGCGCCTTGTCGGTCCCCGGGGAAGCCGCGAGGCGAAATCCGCGGCCTCGACCCATTTGCCGGCGTGCATGCATGCGATCACCGTTTCCCGCGTGAGCGCCGGCATCGTCTCGGGGGGTGATTCCTCGATCGCCGCCAGATACATCCCGATCGATTGATCCAATCTTCCCGCAGCAGCGTGCGCCACGGCGAGATTCCACAAGGGGTAGAAGGGATGGATGCGCGACCTGGCCGCCTGTTCGAGCAGCTTCGTCGCCTCCTTGTAACGTCCTTTGCACAGCAGTCCGACCGCGCGGTCGTGCATCCAGGCAACCCGGGCCTCAAAGACCGACCGGATCACCGGGCGCCGACCCAGCCACGCGGCTTCAACCGGTTCGGGAAGCGCTGTGGCCAGGGCGGTCATTTCCTTGCCCGGCGCGGCCGACAGGGCCTCGACCAGAGCGGACATCCCACGGCCGCGCAGCCAACTCCAACCGTCGTTTTCAGGGGTGCCGTCGTCGACGAGACCTTCCAGCAGAGCGGCCATCCTGGCGGCAAGATCGACCTGCTCGGCCGCTCGTGCAACCGCTGTCAGTCGTTCGCAGTCGACACGTGCTCGCACCCTTTCAGTCGCCATCAATTCCAGCCAGACGACGGCAGCGGCGGGCGATGTCATGATATTCGCGAGGGCCGCGCCGATCGGGTCGCCCGGAGCAGGTGATGCGCCCCCCAGGGCCAAGGCATTGGCAATGAATACCCGCTCGAAATCCAGTGCGTGCAACTGGTGCGAAAGGTCCACGCCGCCTGATGTACGAATCCAGCGCCTCAACCCGGCCAGCACTCCATGGACGGGAAGTCCCGCCTTTCTCGCGGTCACCCGCTGTCCGGGTGCGTACAAGTGGGTCATGGGCTTTTCGAAATGCAGTGCCTCAAAACCGGCGTCGTCGAGCATCCGCCGCAGTAGATCGGCCGGATACAGCAGGCGGTGGGCGTACCCTGGGGCATCCAGACCAAAGATCCAGGACAACAGTTGCGCCCTGCTCGTCCGGCTTTCGTCATCCAGGAAGCGTTTGAAACTGCCTTCCGGTTCAGGAGTCTCGATGACCAGCATGCCGTTCGGTTCGAGGACGCGCCATGCCTCGGCGAGGGCATGAAGCGAGCCCGCGTAGCCGAGGTGCTCGATCACGTGGATCATGTCTACGCGCTGGAACACGCCGTCCGTGAAGGGCAGGGCAGTGGCGGTGGCATGAAGGTCCGCCACATGGCTGGCCGTGATGTCGATGTTGACGTAGCCCGGCCTGTAGGTCGAGCCGCACCCCACGTTCAGTCTTCGCGGGGACAAGCCGCCCTCCCGGGTTCAGTACCGGAGGTTCGCGCGACAGGCCAGACCGTACAGGGTGCCGGGGGCGTACGGAGGCGGCACGGGCTGTTTTTTGTTGGCGACGGCGGCGGGCGCAATCCGGGCCTCCAGGGCTTCGATCTTCATCCGCTTGTCATCGGCGGGCTGCTTTTTGGTCTGCTCGCTTTTTTCCATCTGACCCTCCCGTGACTCTGGACCGGATCTATTTTCCTGAAAAACTCTTGCAGTCGCAAGTATAATCGCCGGCGATGAAGGGTTCCGTCACCGCTCGCGTTGCCTACGGGCTTACCGGTCAACTTGTCGTGTTCGGCGCGGCAGTCGTGTATCTGGTCTGGTCCGCCGATTCCATGTTCGACGATATATCGGTGCTCAAGGACGACCTCGAACCCGCCACCGTGGACCTCAGGAACCTGGCCTTCGAACTGAAAAGTTTCGAGGAAATGCTGTCCGCCCCGTCGGACGGCGGGCTTGGCCGTGTGGCCGACTACATGCCCAGGGCCCGCGTGTTCGACAGGCTTCGATCCGACTCCGTGGCGTTGCGGAAGGTCGCTCGCTGGAAGGGGACTCGCGCTGAGGTAAGGGCGAATCTTGATGGTGCTGCCAAGGTGCTGGAAAATCTCGTCCTTGGAGACCGTCTGGTTTCGGGCGTCAAGGAAGTCAGGGTCCTAGGGAACTTCACGCAGCCGCCCAAAAACAACCGGGACCTGCTGCGCCGCCTGCTCGAACGGCTGAATTCCTCTTTGGGATATCGTCACGAAGAAGACGCCCGCCTGATCGCCAGGGAACTCTTGAGGGTGGTAAGGATCACCAGGGCCGCGGTCATGCGCACCAGCAGGCAGGTCCTTTCCGCATCGCGTGACGCCAATGACGCGCTGTTTCGCAAGAGGTCCGAGATGTCCTACACGGTCCTCCTGGTGCCGGCAGGGGCCCTTGCGCTCGCCATCGTGGTGACTCTGCTGACCCTTCGGACCCTGCGTCCCATCAGGGAACTGGCCATGGGCGTGCGTCGTCTGGCCCTTGGGGACTACGACGTGAGCAACCCGCCGGGGCTTACCGGTGAGTTGAAGGACCTCGCCGAGGCACTGGACTCCCTGGCGCGCGCCCTGAAGGCCCGGGACTCCGACCTCGAACGAAAGAAAGACGAACTGATGCGCGCAGAGCGCCTGGCCCTGGTCGGGCGCATGGCGTCGGTGGTGGCCCATGAGGTGCGCAATCCCCTCAATTCCATCGCCCTGAACGTGGACCTGCTGAGCGAGATGGTGAAATCGGGCGAAAAAGGCGACGAGAATCAGGTCGAGGACGTGCTGAGCGCGGTCCAGAGGGAGGTGGACAGGCTGGCCGAGATAACCGAGGAATACCTCAAGTTCGGACGCCTGCCCAAAGGTGTCCTGGCGCCGTGCGACCTGGGAAGGGTGGTCAACGAGACCCGTCTTTTCATGGAGGGTGAGTTTTCGGGCGCCGGAGTGGTCGTTGATGTCAGGACGCCGGACAAGCCCCTGATGGTGGTCGTGGACGAGGCCCAGTTGAGGCAGGCCCTGCTGAATCTCTTGCGCAACGCCGTGGAGGCGATGCCGGAAGGGGGGACGATCACGGTAGAGGCGGGCGGCAGGGGAGAGAGGGCAGTTCTGTCGGTCAGGGACACCGGCCCGGGAATACCCGAGGAGTTCAGGCCGCGCCTGTTCGAGCCTTTTGCCACCACAAAACAGCGAGGCACGGGTCTGGGACTAGCCTTCGTGCAGCAGGTCGCCCACGAATGCGGCGGAGAAGTCGTCATCGATTCGGAGGTTGGCGTGGGCACAACGGTTCGGCTGTTTCTGAAAAGGGCCCTGTAAGCCGGGAGGTCATGTTTATGAAGATCAGAGATGTTTTGCTGACGGTTCTGTTGCCGACGCTTGCGGCATGTTCCGCAACGGTGGGTACGCGTGGAGGTGATCGAGTGGAGATCAGTAAAGGTATCAAGGCCCTGCCGGCAGAGGAGTTGGAGGCGCGCAGGGACCGATACGCCGATGTGCGGATCACAGTCGATGAGGGTTCGATTTCGGCCTCGGATCGAGGGGTGCTGGTATGGCTGGTGCGCGCGGCGGAAGTGATGGACCGCCTGTTCTGGCAACAGGCATCCCGGTCGGGTCTCGCCGTTCGCAAGGAAGTCAGGGGCGTTGCCGGTGAGTACGGACGGCTGCTGAGGGACTATGTTGAAATCAACTACGGCCCTTACGACCGCCTGGACGGGGACGAG
>JAADHL010000245.1 GCA_013151875.1 Deltaproteobacteria bacterium | reverse complement strand
GATCCAGCGTGCGCGGTACTGCAACCCCACCGTAAAGTCCGGAACATAGTCCTCACGGGCAGCGGTCAGCATTTCCCGCTGCCTGTTGATCCTGTTTTCGCGCAGGTCGACCAGCGGGTTGTGGCGACGGGCATAGTCCAGCAGAACGGACCTCGGCAGGTCGGGCGGACCAGCCTTGGGCATTGCCGGCGGAATCACAGCGGCGCCCGGGTCCCGGTCCCTCAACCTATTCAATTCACTGAGCACGATCCCGGCCTGGCGGTCGATCCCGACCACCGTCTCGTCGATCCTCTGATGCGCCACCACGGGCTTGATAAGGTCCTGCTGCCGCCCCCTGCCAACCGAGTAGGCGGCCTTTGTCACATCTTCGAAGTAACGGAGTGTGGACCCTATCTCCAGGGCCAGTCGCTTTTCCTCTTTCAGATATGTCAGTTCCCACAAGAGCGACCACGCCCTGGCCACAAGCGTGTTCCTTTTTTCCACGCGCAGGGATTGCTGGATGCGCTGATCCTGCTTCGCGGCCGCTTCCATGGCATCGAGCTTCTTGAACCACACGAGCCGCTGCCTCAGGTCGAACTGGACCCCGGACATGGGGGTCTGGCTCGTGGAAAACGGATAATTGGACAGTCCCACGGTCAATGTCGGGTCAGGCATGGAACCGGCCTGAGGCGCGGTGTGCCCGGCTGCTTCCACGCTCGCACCAAGGGCCGAAAGCCCGGGATTGCGGCTTCGCACCTCTTCTATGACTTCGTTGGGAGTGGACGGCGCCACAGCCTCGGCCCGACCCGGATCCGCGGATGCGGAACCCACCGGAAACAGAAGGAATAAGGAAACCAGTAAAAGCGACAGTGACAAGGACCACTTAGGCTTTTTCCGGATCGCAGTTGCTCGAACACCAGGTCTTTTCATCATTTGCGCCTCGTTGTCACGCCGTCCTCTTGAGCAAACGGCGTGCCATCATTACAACCGCTTGCAATCATTACGGTTCACACCATCATCCAGGGACCGCTGAACATTCTTCATTTCGTTTTATATATTATTGCACATATATCTACAAGCAGGTTGCTGATTCCGCGCTCGACAATCGGTGCATACCCATGAAAGTCGTTTGACCAACCGGACTTCACAACCGACTCAAGTCGCTGTAGATTTTTCTACAACCGACCTCAGCCGCTGGATTATTTTATACATACAGGGTTTCCGATAATCAACCTCGTCCATGAATGCAGGCCGTCGAGTACTTTCTCATTCTTCTACGGAACGACCCTTCACAGGCGGATTGAAAACACGGCTCGCACCCGCCCGGCCACACCCGCCTTCAACCCAATCCACGCATTTCCAGCCGCCTCTGAAATATCTGGATATTATTGGATTTTTACCCTACCCAGGTTAATTATTTCGGCTTGCTGCAAGGTCGAAAACTGTCCGGCGCGAGGAGGCACGGACTCAACGCCCCAGGACCTGCTTTACATAGGCAATCCTGTCGACCACCCGCTGTTCGATGGCCAGGCAATCCGCGTCGAATTCCGCCATGTCGTGGTCCACCAGCCAGGCGGCGTCCTTGGAATATCCGTCGCGAATCTGGGCGCACACCGTCTTCGTCCTCTCGACCAGGCGGCTGAAGGCATTGTCCCTGAGGTCGACCAGGTGTTCCTCGAATCGTTGCTTCCATTCCGGGTTCAACATCATCATTCGTCGGAAGTCACCCGCCTCGGAGCACGGCTCCCCCTCCACGGTTTCAAATAGGTTGGTGTCCGCGTCGCAGTGCTGCTCCGCCAACACCACGTCCAGGTCCCATGGAATGGCCACGAAGTTTTCGCCGGGATTGTTGTAGAAATAGAAATTGGTGCTCCCGTTGGACAGGTTGTCTTTCGTCTGAAGCAGGACCTCGGCCGCCATGACCCGCAGGACCTGATCCACGTCCATCGCCCGCGCCAGGGCCTCAAAGAACTCCGAGTGGTCCGCATCCGCCGGTCTCTGGGTTTCATAATAGACCAGGTCGTTCAGTGTCCAGATGTCACAATCGTTTTTCTCTTTCTTGTTGGTTTTCTTGATCCATCCTCCCTTGTACAGATTTCCCGAAGGGTCCTTGAACCTGTCCTCCAGGAACTCACGATCCACGGGTTCGATATTCATGTATAGCCCAAAGTCTTCCTCTGCCGCGTCACCCTTTTTCACCCGCAGGCGGACATGGTTGACACGGGACGCCGGCAGCCCGGACTCGCGCATGAACCACATGGCAAGACGGTCACGCACCGGGGCGTCCCGATTGCGCAGGTATTCCAGGTTCACGGAACGCAGACCTCGAAAACGACCGTTTTTGTCCCACTTGTCGAACCGGATCTTGATTTGCGGCTTTGATTCCTTGTGCCACCCCTCGGGGCTGCCCCGGGGGCGACATGCCGCGTCCTCGAACACCTCGCCGTCGAATTCGAACCCGCAGTGGACATAATAGTCGCCGTTGTTGGCCTCCCAATCGGTCAGGACCTGCTGCTTGATCTCTTCAGGCTGGCCCGCTACGTTATATTTCGGGTTCTTCCACATGCCGTCCTCGAATTCCTTCCAGGCCGATGCGGAAAAGGTCAGGCGGAATTCAACGATGACGTTCTCATCGAAAATCGGGACGTTCTTTTTGCTGTACTCCGGCGAAATCGTTGGGCTCGACACCGGGTCGGCGACAAGAAACGGACAGTCCGTCGTATCCGTTGTCTCGAATGAATCGCCCGTCCCCGCGGAATTCGTATCGGTAATGCACGAGGTAGCGACAACCAACGCCACAGCCGGAAGAAACTTCACGGTTCCGATCCCCCTGAAAGTCATCCCAAGTATCAGATATTGCCGCGGGTTGAACAAGAAGCCGCTCTGCCGATTCATCCCCTGGCGAAGCTGATCGTCGCCCTTTGCCTGTCAGACCATGCTCAGGCCAATCCGGTTCTTTTCGACATCGATGCTGACGACCTTCAACCGCGGCAGGTACTGGTTCACTGAAACGACTTCCAGCGGATGCGAAATCCTGCTCTCACTCATTTTGGAAATATGGACGAGCCCGTCGTTTTTCAGGCCGATGTCCACGAAAGCGCCGAAATCCACGATGCTGCGGACCACACCGCTGACCTCGCTGCCGACCCGCAGTTGATTGATGTCGGTCACGTCGTTGCGGAAAGGAATCGCGGGCAGTTCCGTCCGGGGGTCGAAGCCGGGCTTGTTCAGTTCCCTGATGATGTCCATCAGCGTCTCGATTCCAAGGCCCAAGTCCGCGGCCATGCGTTCCAATCCGTCAGTGTCCACTGTCCCGACTCCACCGTTTTTCAGCAGTTTTTTCGCCGCCGGGTAGCTTTCCGGATGGACGCCCGTATTGTCCAGAACGCTGACGCCGTTCCTGATCCTCAGGAAACCGGCGCATTGCTCGAAGGCCTTTGCGCCCAGTCCCTTGACCTTCAACAATTCCTTTTTCCCGGAAAACGAACCTGACCGATTGCGGTGTTCAACAATGGCGCGCGCCAATCTGGGGCCCACGCCGGCGACATAGGCAAGCAATGACGCGGACGCGCTGTTCACCTCGACTCCCACCCGATTGACCAGGTCTTCGACCGTATCGTGCAGTTTTCGCTCCAGCATCTTCTGGTCCACGTCATGCTGGTACTGCCCGATTCCGAGTGCCTTGGGTTCGATCTTCACCAGCGCGGCCATGGGATCACGCAGACGCTGAGCGATGGAGATGGCGCCCCGAATCGTCACATCCAGGTCCGGGTATTCCTCCTGCCCCAGTCTGGACGCTGAATAGACTGAAGCGCCGGCTTCGAAAACCACCGTGTAATCCAGCGGCTTGTCGAGTTCCAGGTTCAGGCGGGCGAAAAACTCCTGTGTTTCCCTGGACCCTGTTCCGTTTCCTATGGCTACGCCGTTGATTCCATATCGTCCAACCAGGTCCAGGACCTTTTCCCTGCTCGCGTCGAATTCACTGCGTGGCGGCGTTGGATATATGACCGCGTGGTCCAGGTAGTCGCCGTTTTCGTCGATTACGGCCAGTTTGCAGCCGGTCCTGAAGGCAGGGTCCACACCCAGGATGACCCTGCCCGTAACCGGCGGCGTCATGAGCAACTGGGTCAGGTTCTTTCCGAATACACCGATGGCCCTGCGATCCGAGCGCTCTTTGAGTTCGGCGTGGACCTCCCGCTCAATCGACGGAATCAGCAGCCGCTTCAGGCCGTCTTTGTACGCTTCGAACAGGACTTCGCGGGCACTGCCCCTTTTACGCTGGATTCGGTGGCTCCAGATGTTCGACAACACCCGCTCGATGTCCCAGTCGATTTTCATGCTCAGTTGTTTTTCGCGGACGCCGCGGCAGATTGCCAGATAGCGGTGCGACGGGATGTGGGCGATTCTCTCGCTGTGCCGTGAATAGTTGGCGTACCCCCCGCTTTCATTGAACCCCTTACCGGGTTTTACCAGCAGCCTGCCGTTTCTGCGGATCTGGTTGCGGACAATCTCACGTTCCCTGGGGTCATCGCTGAATCTTTCCGCCAGGATGTCGCGGGCGCCGTTTATCGCATCATCGGCCGACCCGACCTCGCCCCTAACGTATCTTTCCGCCAGCCGGGCCAATTCCGGAAGGCTCAGGTCGCCTCTTTCCAGGGCATCGGCCAGCGGCGCCAGGCCCCGGGCCGTCGCCTGACCCGCGCGGGTGCTCTTTTTTTCCCTGTATGGGCGGTAGATGTCCTCGACCTCGGCCAGTGTTTCCGCGCCCCTGACACTGGTTTCCACCTCCGCGGTCAGCCTTCCCCGTTCGGCAATGAGCCGCAGGATTTCTTCTTTGCGATCCAGCAGTTTTCTGGAATACCGGCAGACTTCGTCAAACTCGCGCAACTGTTCGTCGGAGGCCGAGCCGGTCATTTCCTTGCGATAGCGGGCAATGAAGGGGATCGTAGCGCCTTCTTCCAGCAATTTCAGGATGTTCCGAACATGAACAGTCTTCAGCCCTGTCCTGGCAGCCAGTGTTTTTTCCAGATGAGCCGTTTTGTTGTCCATCATGTCGGTCCCTTCAACATGCCCACGGGTGCATTCCTCCTCCTCACGCCGGAAAGTGGCCCCGGCATCATTACACATCCGATTCGTAACCTGTACAATCACCGGCGCAAATGATTCACGACGCAGGGAAGGTCCATGAAACGTGCAAGTAAACGGCTGGCAGTGGCGGCGATAGCGGGCCTTGCCTTCGGGTGCGGATCATCCATCACAGGAAACAACGACGCCTACGACCTGATTGACGCGGGCGAAAACGACATCCCTTCCGCCCCGATCGTCAAGCCCGTTTGCGACCCGAGCGGTCTGGGACCAGAGGGCCTGGCCATACCCATCGACGATTTCTCCA
>JAADHL010000198.1 GCA_013151875.1 Deltaproteobacteria bacterium | reverse complement strand
CATATTCGCAGTCTCCGGTCTGGGGCACGCAGCCCTTGGCCACCCTGCACTTCAGCCCTGGACACTCCTTGACAGCGGTGTAGACGCACGCGCCGTTGTCACACACCTTGGGCTTGGACGCGCACAGGTCGTCCGGGTCACACGGGGTGCCGTCCTTGTGCGTGTCCGCCACGGCAATGCACCGTCCGAGGTCCAGGCTGCACACCGCCGCCTGACAGAACCCGGCCGCAAAGTCCTTGCAGTCATCGGGAACCTGGCACGGCACCGCCGAACCTGTGTCGTTGTCGGCAGGCCCCTGGTCCATGGGCAAGTCCGGACCCGAGCCACCCGAGGAACAACCCACTGTAAGCACCACTGCCGCGAACAGGGCGGCTGGCAGCCCCGAAAGACGAGTATCTGCGCTGGTCATTCATCCTCCATTTCTATTCTCCTCCCCGGGGAAACCCACGTCAGGGGGCATCTTCGGGCAACAGGACCTGATTCGTGTTGTCGGCGAATCCGCCCTCGCGAGGATAACCGGAGGCGGGCAGCCCTTCGACCAGCGACCAGGCAAGCAGGCGCAGGGAAGTGGTCAGGGGCAGGAAGATACGACTCCCCATAAGCGAGGGCGTCGCGGACGTGGAAAACTCCAGGTCGAAACGCAGTCCCTCGGAAAACGCGGCGACACCTTCATCATCGGTGCGAAGCAGGGTCAGCACCGACGCGCCCCCCGCGGCAAGGGCCACGATCCGGGGTCTGTCGGTAAGCATTGGCGTCACGTCCGCCAGGTCGCGCCCGAAATCGCCCTCGCCCGCCAGGATGCCGTCGGAGTCGGAGTCCCGGATCACCAGAACCCTTCCGTTGAGCAGGGCTATCACCAGGTTGCCCTTGTCATCCAGCAGGGGCCTGCCCGCGGCCTTCGATCCAAGATCATAGGTCCACTTCAGATCAAAGCCGAATTCCTCGTTTTCGTGGTAAGCGAGCAGGCGGCCGTCCGTGACAGGGACAAAGACCCTGCCGCCCGACTCGACCGGAGGCGCCGACGGCGGGGAGGGGAGCACCATGGATGCCTTGACGCCGATGGGATTTGCGCCCACCTCCAGGGACACCATGGAGCCTTCCTTAGTGACCAGATAGAGCCGCAGTCCGTTGCCGGACACCACGGGAGCCAGGAACTGTTCCTTGGCCAGCTCCGGCCTTTTCAACTGCAGGGCCAGGTCGTGCGTCACAGACGTGTCGCCGTCCTCGTCGTACGTGACCACTTTTCCCCCGGCAGTCGGCCACGCCACCATCGAGCGGGGCCCGTTGGCGGTGAACGCCAGACCACCTTGAGGGTGGAGAGACGCGATCTCGGCCTGAATTTCAAGGGTCGAGGCGTCATAGCGATTGACTCCGCCGTCATACGAGGCGTAAACGGTTACGTCCCTGGTGATCATTGCGGGCAGGGGGACCTCGCCGCCGCCGACCACCACCGGGTACGTCCGCTTGACCGGAATGGCCTGGAGGTCTTCCGGGGTCAGACGCTCGAGTCTGACAAGGCTCCCTCTTGTCTGATCCAGCACCGAATAGGTGATGAACAGGTTTGCCGACGCGTCGAAGGCGGGAACCGTGAGGTTGTCGCCGAAGTACTCGGCCAGCAGGAGGCAGTCGCTGTCCCCGGTCCGATCTCCCTCAACCGGAGGGCAGCACGCGTCGCCCGGCTTGAACCCGGCCGACGAACACTTTCCTTCCTTGAAACAATGACCGTCCTCGCACGAACTGTAGCCTTTGCCTGTGGGGCAGTCGGAAAGGGTCAGACACTCGGGCGCGTCGATGGCCTTGATGCATCCCGCACACAAAAGCACGACGGGCAGAATTGACAGTCGCGTGGATAAAAGACGCATGCTGAAAGCGTCCCCCGTAACCGACGATGTGTCCGATGATAGCCGTATAAGTGTACAAGGGGCAAGAATCCGTCATCGCTTCCAGGTCCTCCTTCTTGTACATTGGACGGGATTAGTGACTGACAAGGAAGTTCCAAATTCCGGACAAAGTTTGCCGGTGGAAAAGAGCGGCAAACGGGCGGTTCGTGTTCTTTCCCACCGGCAGGGGAAAGGAACATTGGAGGGGGCTGGCGTAGCCAGCTAGTTAATGATAGGTTTCCCCGTGGTGCAAGTCAAGTAAGCGCCGATTCGGCCTCAGCGGCGCCATTACGGCCTTTACCCGATTGACGCGGAGGTGATTTCTTGCCGATCTGGAAGGAAGCGACCCTGGTCGGATTCGACACCGAGACGACCGGTCTTTCGATTTCCGAGGACCGGATTTTCGAGGTCGGACTGACCACATTCGAAAACGGCGAACTCATCGAGGATTGGGACACCCTGATAGACCCCTCCAGGGAAATGTCCAAGGTATCCATCGAAAAGACCGGCGTCGATCCATCGGAGCTGGTCGGCAAACCGTTGTTTTCAGCGATAGTCGATGAGGTGCTGAATCGAATTCAGGGTCGGATCGTAGTTGGATACAACAGCCTGGGTTTCGATATCCCTCTCCTTGAAGCGGAACTGGCCAGGGTGAATCGGACCATGCCCGAATGCCGGGTAATCGACGTCCTGGTCTTTGCCAAAGGTCTGGTCAGGAAGGGCGGTCACAAACTGGGCGAAATGATCAAGCACTACGGCCTGACCATGGACACGGCCCACAGGGCATCGGCCGATGCTGCCGCCACGGTTCGTCTGCTGCTGGCAATGGCGCCCGACCTTCCGCCCGACCTGGACGACCTGATCACGCTGCAGGCGCAGTGGCGGCAGGAACAACGTGCTAAACGGGCCGTCTGGCGCAAGCGTCCGGGCGACGCGGGTTCAGGGCAGGATTCGCTTTTGCGCCAGGAATACGCGCCCGCGTCCAGCCTCGTCGATTCCGACGGAAAGGTCACGCTGGGTCCGGGCTACCTGTACGGCACTGAAACGGACCCGATCCGGGCCTTCATAGGGGCCTACCTGTCGCTGGGCGGCGGCAGCGGGAAATAACCCACTATCAGACCGGTTCGAAAGTGGAAGTGAAATGGCGGAGCACATCCGTCTCGTGCGCGAACTTCAAGCCCCGGATACTCGTTTTCGACCTTGTGATGTCCTCAAACACCTCCACCACGTACTCAATGTGGCTTTGGGTCAGTACCCTTCTGGGTATAGCCAGCCTGACCAGTTCGTGCCTGGAGTCGTTGCCGAACATTACCGACCCGATCTCTACCGCGCGGATGCCGCCTTCCACGTACATGGCGGCCACCAGGGCCTGGCCTGGAAACTGCTCGGCGGGGATGTGGGGCAGGAACCGCCCCGCGTCTATATAGACCGCGTGTCCGCCCGTGGGTTGGAAGATCGGCACTCCCATGGCCATGAGCCGTTCGCCCAGGAACTCCACGGACCGCACCCGATACCGCATGTAGTCCTCGTCCAGGACCTCGATCAGACCCTGGGCGATGGCCTCGAGGTCGCGCCCCGCCAATCCACCGTAGGTGGGGAAGCCCTCGGTCAGAATGAGCAGGGCGCGAATGCGCTGGGCAAGTCCGTCGTCGTTTACTGCCAGAAAACCGCCGATGTTCGAGATGGCGTCCTTCTTGGCGGACATGGTGCATCCGTCGGCATAGCTGAACATCTCCTTCGCGATGTCCCTCAGGGACACGTCCGCGTATCCCTCCTCGCGCGTCTTGATGAACCATGCGTTCTCGGCGAACCGGCATGCGTCCAGGAAAAGGGGTATGTCAAATTGCCTCAATAGGCTCTTGGTGGCCCGAATATTAGCCATTGAAACCGGTTGGCCGCCCGTCGCGTTGTTAGTTACCGTCAACATGCACAAGGGCACGTTTTCAGGGCCCGTGTCGCGTATCAGGCGTTCCAGGGCCTCGATGTCCATGTTCCCCTTGAAGGGAGCGATCAGGTCGGGGTCGATGCAGTCGTCGGAAATGACATCCGCGGCCATGGCGCCTTCGTGTTCGATGTTGGCGCGGGTCGTGTCGAAGTGGGTGTTGGACGGGACGACCTTGCCCTTGTCGGCCACCAGCGAGAAAAGGATCCTTTCCGAGGCCCTGCCCTGGTGAGTTGGGATCACATGCCTCATACCAGTGAGGCTTTTTGTCACATCTTCGAACCTCAGGAAGGATCGTGATCCTGCATACGACTCGTCTCCCCGCATCATTCCGGCCCATTGCTCCTGACTCATGGCGGATGTGCCGGAGTCCGTCAGAAGGTCGATCAGGACGTCCTCGGCCTTGATCAGGAAAGGGTTGTAGCCGGCCTTTCGGATGATGGCCTCGCGTTCCTCCTTGGTCGTCATCCGAATGGGTTCCACCATCTTGATGCGAAACGGTTCGATGATCGTCTTCATTCGTGCTCTCCTGGTTTATGCCCTTGGGGCGCGTGCGGACTGTAACGCGTTTACCGGGCCGGTTTCAATATCGAAGGGTCTCAATCAGAAGTATCTTGACACGTCGCGTCACGTGGTACGGGGATTGCAACTACACACGGCAGGTTTTTCTGGCGAGGTGAGCAAAATGACCTACACGGACAGACTTCACAAAGTGAGCATCTTTGAGGGGCTGAGCGAGGCTCAGATCCTGAAGATCGAGGAACTGGCCCTTGAAGAGGAATTCTGCAAGGGCGACTATCTGTTCCGCCAGGGTGAAAACGCCGAATGGCTGTACATCCTGTTGAAGGGACGGGTGAAACTCATCCGCCACGCCCCGACCGGCGCCGCCACCATCATCGAGATCTACTCGATCGGCGATGAATTGACCGCCGCGACCCTGATCGAGGGAAAGCCTTATTCGGCCTCCGCCAAGAGCCTGACCGACGGAATAGCCATCAAGATTTCGCAGGCCAATTTCAAGAAGATGCTTACGGAATGGCCGGTCATTGCGGGCAACATCATGCGCGAGATGGGTTCCAGGTACCGTGAGTTGATGGAAAACCTGTCGTCGTTGGCCGTGTACAAGGTCGAGGGGAGGCTGTGCAAGGTCATGTCCAATCTGGCCAGACGCTATGGGATCTTTGGGGACTGTAGGGGCGTCATCCTGGATCTGGCCCTGACCCGTCAGGACCTGGCCGATATCACGGGCACCACGCTCGAGACCACCATCCGCACGTTGAACCGCCTGAAGGGCGAGGGCCTGATCACCTGGGAAGGCAAGCGCTTCTTCATCCCCGATGTCGGCGCCCTGGAAGGCGTTGTGCTGGCGAGCTAGCCAAACCTGAACAAACTCTCGTTTCACCACCGCAGCACGCCCGCGTTTCCCCTGTGATTTTGTCGCCATTGCTCCGCTTGCTACAAGGTCCAAGGCCGACTTTCCACGGTATTGATTGCAGGTGCGGCACCTTATTCCGGACGCGCTGCGCGCGCCGTCGATGAGCCGTTGTCGCCGACGGGCAAGGCCCGC
>JAADHL010000052.1 GCA_013151875.1 Deltaproteobacteria bacterium | reverse complement strand
GTCAGGTGCTGCCATATGTCCTGCATGGGCGGGATGCGAACCGACCACAAAGGAATCAGCGACAACAGCGACAAAAGGACGAACAGGACCAAAAAAAACAGTCCGCTCGCGCGCCGGTTGTCTGGCAGGCCTCCCATCGCGGCGGGATTATATAGGAGTTTAGACAAAAGGGACCGTTACGCGACAAGGACGGGCATGACCAGCCTGTCTGGAAAATGCGGCGGCCCTACTTTTTCGCCTTTTCCTCGGGGGCAACGGTCTTTTTTTCCACGGGTGAGTACTTGAAGGTCAGCATGAGCAGGTTCGAGACCTGCCAGTCGTCCAGCAACTGGGGCTGGCGGACCACGCGCAGGTCGTAATCCAGGCTGGCCCAGGACACCAGCTTGAAGGACAGCTTGGTGCCGATCTCGATGTTGGCGGCCTCGGCCACGTTCATATCGTCCCCAGGCTGTTTGTCGGACCGATACAATGGGAACAGCACGTCGATCCATGCCTTGTAGGTGAATTTGTTGTCGTACACCGCCCCATTGAAGCTCATGCCCGCCTCGGCGCCCACCTGCTGGTAGTCGTGAAGGAGGGCAACCTCGATATTGGGAGTGGAGGAATCATCCGAGATAGCGTACTGGCCGTCCGCGAAGACCTCTTGAGCCCCGGCGCCCACGCGGAACTCCCATTCGATCTCGGGCCTCGAGTACGGGCGCGCGAACAGGCCCGCTGATTCCTTCAGGGTCAGTGGAAATCCGGAACTGGTCAGCTTGAACCTCTTGCCGCTGTGAATGACTTTGCCGTTCAGTTCCCAGTTGTTGGTGTTCGACTCACGCACGTCCGAATTGGGAAAGATCGCAGTGTCCAGCTTGAAACGCGCGAACGGGCCCAGCCACGGCACAGAGGCGATCTTGTAGTAATAGATGCTCTCGAACGTCAACTGGTCCGCGGACTTGATGAACTCGTTGATCGGCGGGCCGTAGGTAAACGACTCCAGCAGATATAAGTTGTTGCGCCAATCATGGCCGTTCTTTTGATAGTCGAATCCGGCGTCCAGGCTGAGCCCGATGGTCCAGGATTGCCCGTCCAGCGTTCCCACCACCTTCCGGTTGTGGCCGAAGCTCACCGTTCCACCTATCGTTACCCACGGATTCCAGCCCAGCTCCCCAAACTCGGCCTTGGGCAGGTCCTTGGCGTCCGGAACCAGGCTGGCGTCCTGGGCCGAGGCGGTCTGTGACGCCAGGGCCATCGCCAGCGCCGGCATCCATGCGAATCGGGTAAACAAGGTTCTGATCATCATCGATTCCTCCAATATCCAATGAATGAACAATTATTCATCGAGGCGGCGATTTAGTACAAGAAACGCGCAAATCAGCCCAGGGAGGCTTATGTTAGACTTGGCCTCCCGGAAACACCGGGGCAACAATTGTCCGGTCAGGAGGAACCAGTGTTTATCAAAAAATTCATATTGCCGCCGATGCTCGCACTTGCGCTTTCCTGCTCGTCCGAAGCGGAAAAAACGGGCGATGCCGGTCCCAAGGACTCTATGGAGGCTTCCATCGATGCTTCCGACATCCAGGCCGGACCCGAGGCGGATGCGGGCTGTCAAGCGGACGCCTGGGAATGCTCCAAAAACGGCTACGTGCTGCGAACGTGCGTGAACGGCGCATGGGTGGAAGAAAAATGCATGCTCGACCAGGGACGCCTGTGCGAACAGGGCGCGTGCGTGGACCCCTGGCGCTATGGTTCGCCCCAGTGGGGGACCTGTCCCGACGACCCGCTGGCGACCAAGGAATCCCTGGCCGAAAAGGCCGCCTACTACGACGCGATCTCCGTAAGGATGCACATCCACCCGAAGGCCGGCTGGATAATGAGCGGACGCATCAAAAAGGTGGAAACGACCTGCCCCGAAGGACAGGATCCGCCCTGCTATAAACCCGCGGTCCCCGAATCGGAGGCTACGTGGAAGGACATCGAAGCCTATTGGTCAGGCGAAAACGACGGCTTGTGGAGCGGTCTGTACCTGGCCTCCCAGGCGTTCAGGTACGCGGTGACCAAAGACGCGGACGTGCTGAAAACCATCAAGCAATTGCTGGACGGCGAAGTCGTGCGCATGAAGATTACGGGGGTGCCGGGGGTCTTTACCCGCCAGTATGTGCCGCCGGACGTCCCCGGCTTATCATGCCCGACCGATCTCAAAAGCTATGTGCCCGACGTTGAAAAAGACGACAATAAATGGGTCCGCATAGGTGACGGCGGCTGTATCCAGGTCGTGGACGGCGACACCATGCAATGGGTCACTACCGACCACTGCGGACTTGACGAGTTCGCGGGATGGTGCTGGCTGGACAACGTGTCCCAGGACGAATACGCGGGCCACATGTTCGCGCTGGGCGCCCTGTTCAAACTGGTTGACGACCCGGAAGTCCAGACCATCGCGAAAGACCTCATAGAACAGGTCGGCGTGCACCTGATGGAACACGACCTGGCATTCGTGGACTGGGACGGGCGCGTCACGGAGCACGGCAAGCTGTGGGTCACGTCCATCGCGGACAGCCCGGGCTTTCTGGCCGCGGAGTCGCTGGGCTTTATCAAGATGGCAATTGAGGCGACCGGGCGCGAGGATCTGCGCGACTTCTACGACAACTGTCTGCTCAAGAAGGCCGGCGAGGACCCATGCCTGCACTGGCCCCTGGAGTCCGCGGTCAAGCCCTATACGGATTTCCTGAACCTGATGCTGCTGTACAACGGCCCCAACGGCGGGTGCAAGAGCAACTTCAACAACTACTCGATGGTGATGACCTACATCTACAACCTGCTGTGGTTCGAGCACGACCCGGCGGTGCGTGGGATCATGCAGGACGTGTTCGACACGGAAGTCATGCGTTTCAACAGCCCCCGGGCCCTTATCGTCCAAAAGAACGCCTGGTTCAATTTCATGTGGGCGGCACTCAAACGCCTGGGACCCGGCAGCGATGGTCCGGATTTCCAGGCCGTGGAGGACGCGGTGTGCAGCCTCAGAGAGTTTCCGGCGTCCAAACATTTGCAGGCCCACAATACCTACGACAAATACCAGCACTTCTGCGAGGGGCGTCTGGGCGGATCGCAGACCGAGTTTCCGATTCCCGTGGCCGAGCGGTGCGTTCACAAATTCCTTTGGTGGGGCGGGCCGTACAGCCGCGAGAAGTGCAACGAAGTCGACTACGACGTACACTTTCCGGGCGACTACCTGCTGACCTACTGGATGGGCAGGTATTTCGGGTTCATTTCAAAGGACCTTTGAAAACGGCGTCGCGCTCACGCAAACAGCGTATTGAAGAGGAGGCAGTGAATTGTTCAAGACAAGAATCACCGAACTTCTGGGTATCGAGTATCCGATAGTCGGCGGGGCCATGATGTTCCTGTCGCGCGCGCCACTGGTTGCGGCCGTATCAGAAGCCGGGGCAGTGGGGGTGCTGGCCTCCGCCATCTACAAGGATCGGGAGTCCTTTCGGGATGAACTGAAAAAGATAAGGGACCTGACCGACAAGCCGGTCGCGGTGAACCTGTCCCTGTTTCCCATGATCCGCCCGATCGACAACCGGGATTACCTGGAAATCCTGCTGGAGCAAGGGATCGGCATCGTCGAGACATCGGGCCACGAACTCCCCCAGGACCTTGTTGACGACATCAAGTCGTCGGGCGTCAAGTGGATGCACAAGAGCGCCGCTGTCAGACACGCAAAAAAGGCCGAGCGCATGGGCGCCGACGCCGTGACCGTGGTTGGTTACGAAAACGGGGGCGCTACCGGAAAATACGACGTCACGACAATGGTCCTGGTGCCCGCGACCAGGGAGGCGGTGGAGGTCCCGGTGATCGGCGGCGGCGGCGTAGTGGACGGGCGCGGCCTGGCGGCGCTGCTGGCCCTGGGCGCGGACGGGATCATCTTTGCCAGCCGGCTGGTCCTGTCCGAGGAAGCCGGTATCCACGAAAACACCAGAAAGGCGCTCCTGGAAGCCGGTATCTACGACACCACTCTTGTAATGAGAGCCATCGGAGCAACCCATCGGGCCCTCATGAACGAGGCCGCCCTAAAGGTCCGCGAACTGGACGAAAAGGGTGGAACCCTGGAGGAGATGCTGCCCCTGATCATGGGGACCCAGAGCGACAAGGTCTATTTCGAGGGACAGACCGAGGTGGGCATGAATTATATCTCGCAGGGGGTCGGCCTGATGCACGAGGTCAAGCCCGCCGCCGAAATCATCCACGAAATGGTCGAGCAGGCAGAGGGAATTTTCAAAAGGTTTCAGGGCTGAAACCGAAATGGAACAACGTGATTCTAAGAATCAGGTAGGCCCCGTATACGACCAGTATGATTCCGGCGGCACGAGGGATCCAGATCGCCTTTTCACCCAGTATCAACCTGCCCTTGTGAGCCAGCCACGCAACAACGCAAAACCAGCTGAAGACGCCCATGAAAACGCCTACCCCCGCCACGAGTGAACCAATCGTGTCCAGACCGGTCAGGACGGTCCCGGCAAGAAGGATCCAGGAAATGACAAGGGCGGGATTGGCCACGCTTATCAGGGCGCCGGTGGCCATTGACCCAAGCAGGTTCCCAGCCTCCATGGGACGGCGGACGGATACGGCCCGCGCGGGAAGCGGGCCTTTGCGGGCGGTGTAGAGTCCGAAGGCCACGAGGACCAGGCCCCCAGCCGCGAGGAACCCCTGCTTCAGGCCCGGTCGGTTGTCGAACACCGCTCCCAGACCCGCGACCGCGGCCATGCAGTAGGCGATATCCACCATGGCGCCGCCCAGGCCGACTGCAATCGCCCTGGGCAATGTTTTTCTGAGGGCCGTGTCCGCCACCGCGGCGCTGGCCGGCCCCAAAGGCACGCCGGCCACCAGACCCAGAACCAGACCTTTGATAAAGACAAGCGCCATGAGGTGAGTGATTCTGGCAGACAATCCAGGCAAACACAAAAACACGTAATCATGTCCAATAAACTTGCCTTACATTCCCGGACGACATAGCCTTGTCCGGACAATCGAGGGCGTCCCGGGGGTGGGAGTTGCAGAATCACGAAACATTGATCAAGGCATCAATCAGGGGCACCGCCAGTCTGTTGCCCGGAAAACCGCGCACAACGGAAGAAGTGCTGGCCGATACCGGCCTGAAAACAACCGCTGAAGTGATCAGGGAAAAGACCGGAATACTGACGCGCCAATGGATGGACCGTGACGCTCATGTCCGGGATGTCGCGGTCACCGTGATGAAGGAGGCTCTGAAGGACGCCGGCATGGTCGCCGGCGATCTCCGTAGGCTCATATTCGTAAACTCCACCGGGGGCGATTTCCTGATTCCGGCCACGGCCAACGCGATCCTGGATGGTCTGGGGGTGGCGCACACGTGCGACGCCTTTGACATGAACAACGCCTGCATGGGTTTCCTG
>JAADHL010000322.1 GCA_013151875.1 Deltaproteobacteria bacterium | reverse complement strand
AGGGTGCAACTACGCCCATGACCGCCGAAAGAGCGCCACCGCGACTCCCTGCCATGACGCTTCAGCCATGCCTGGCCGTGATCAGCGGGCGGCTGATTGCGCCTGTCGAAACCATGGCACGCAGCGCATTTGCGTTCGGGAACCGCGACATCGTTTTCTTCGTGACACTTGATGCAGCCGGCCCGGGTGACGACCGGCTGCCCAGCCAATTGGGTTCCGTCCAGGGTCCGCTGGTGACAGTCCACGCATTCGAGCGATTCAGCGTGGGTCCGGTGAGGAAACCGAATCTTCAGCCTTCTGGCCTTCGCGGGAAGCCTCCACCTGGCCGGCGCCTCTTCATCGTGGCAATCCGTGCACGCATCACGCTTGAAAGGAGGGAGGACCGCGTTCGAGTCAAGGTCGTGGCAATCACCGCACTCCGCGCCTTCCTCGATGTGCTTGCCGTGGTTGAAAACAACGGCGTCATCAGCGACCGCCCGATTCGCCGGCAACTGGCAGAGCAAGGCAACCAGCGTCAGCAGTGGAAACCGAATTCCGAAATGACTCATGCACCGCACCTCAAAAGACCTGGGACACCGTAACGATAAGAGCGTGCTCGTCCCTGTCATATCTCTGAAACTCGTAACGGACCTTCAATTTCAACCATTTCAGCGGTCTGTACGCGACCTGGCCAAAGACGGTTCTCACGTCCGAAATTTCCCTGACGTCCCGGTAATATACGTATTTGTACTGTTGAAAATACGTGCCCACCTCCGCACCGACTTTCCCGGAGGCGTATCCCACGGAGCCTCCCGCGGTCCAGAACCAGTCCCCGGCGAAGGTCCAATCACTGTAGTAACCCTCCGCCGAGACGTTCAGGAACGGGCCCTTGACTCCGATGTCGTTCGCCGTAAAAGTCAGGTAGAAACGCCCCATGTTCCGGTTGAACGGTCCCGTGTCGCCCTCGACCAGCTGGTTCCCGTTCCACCCGGCGTGGATGCCGTACTCGCCGGCCTTGGTGGTGAACACCTTCCACAGGTCCATCCGCCATCTGACATATGGGAGCCGCTCGCCCAAAAGAGCGAAGTAGGGGTCCGTGCCCTCATTGGCCTGTCTCAGGGTGATCAATTGCGCGTCGAATCCCAGGTCCAGACCGACTCCCTTGTCGGTCCAGTCGAAATGCAGCGCGGTTCCGGCATGAGAGACAGAATCGTTCAGGCCGCGAAAATAGGCATTCAGGTAAAGCCGCTCTCCGTGGCGATACCATAATGAAAGACCATAAGTATGGTCCATCAGTTCGTTCCGGGAAACCTTGTCGGGCGCCAGTATCTGTTCGCGTTGGAAACGATAGTCCAATTCCAGGCGCAGCCCCCGCATCGGCCTGACGACAGCGCCGATCGAGGCAATCCAATCCTCAAAGATTCCTGAATCCGTCTCGAAAAAGTGTACGGTTCGCCCCCCCATCGCAAAGAAGCCCAGCCAGGGCTTCAGGGCCGATATTTCCATCGACACGCCGTCGAATGTCACTGGAAGCCCGTGCAGTGAAACCTGCCTCCCGATTTTCAGCAGGGACAGCGCCGAAAGGTCATGAAACTCGGCGGCCAGATCATAGACCTCGACCCACGGCCATGGATCCCGGTCGTCGCGCATCGAATTGAGCGTCGAGGCCGTGCCGGTGTCGGAAACTCCGTTGGCGTCCCACCACAGACCCAGGGAACCGGAGATCCCGAAAAATCCGTCCGGGTCGCTGCCTCCGCCGGCCATGAACAGCCTCAGGTCATGGTCCTCTTCGTCCGCCCCGGCTCCAACGGTTGCCCGAAACCTGTATTCCTCCAGGACATGGAGCCACCAATCCCATTGCTCTTTTCCTTCATCGAGATCCTCGACCGAATCATCAGATCCACGAGTGCCGATGGAAGCGTTGGAAAGCATCGGAAAAGGATCAGTACGGCCGCCGCAAGCCGCGAAACAATTCCGCATCTGCTTTCCGTCATCGCCGCCTTTCTCACAAGCCAACTTCCCTTCAAGAAGTTCTTGAATGAAATTATTTGACCACTATAGTCTATATTTGCTACCTGTTTGCTGGCAAATATCATGAGGCCGGCCATGAAATCATTGAAGAGAACTTGAAATTGTCAGGTCGTCACACAACGATAGAGTAATGCAGACAGGTAGATTCACCGTCCTTTCCGCGGCCGCAACCGGGCTTGCGCTGTGCTGCTCTTCTGGTCCATCGGGAAAATTCCTCATGCCGGATTGGGGCAACACGGACCTGGACATCGCCTACATTGAAGTCGATGAAGCCGTGGCTACCGACGCCGGCAATCCAGGCCAGGATTCACCCGACAACGGCGTCAAGGATCTCCAAAGAACAGATCTCCAAAGCACAGATATCCAGAGCACGGATATCCAAAGCATTACCGACACCGATACGAACCAAGATGCCCCGCGCGAACTCCCGGACACGACCACCCAGCAGGACGACTCGGACAATGAGACTCAAGACTCACTCCCATATACGGATACACAGGATATCGCACCGGACCTCTCGGACCAGGGCGACTCGACGGACGGTCTGTCGCTGGACACTGTTGAAACCGGTTGCGTGCCTGATTGCGAGTCAAAGGACTGTGGGTATGACGGCTGCGGCGGTTCATGCGGAAGCTGCCCCAGCCACTATCACTGCAAGGAAAACGCCTGCGTCTACAACCCTTGGTGCGGTGACGGAAACTGCGATTCCGACCTTTTCGAGCATTGCGGAAACTGCCCTTTGGACTGTGGATGCGGCGGTAATGACGTGTGCTACCTGACCAAGTGCTGCACCCCTTTGGATTGCGTGAAAGAAGGTTACGCGTGCGGTCAATGGAACGATGCTTGCGGCGGCCAGATGGACTGCGGCACGTGTTCGGATTTCCCCAATTCGTTTTGCAACGACCTCGGGGAATGCGACTGCGCCGATCAGTGCTGGTTTCTTGAATGCGGCCCTGGCGGGTGCGGCGAATCGTGCGGCGAGTGTCCCGACCACTATTCCTGCCAAGGTGGATATTGCGTTTTTCAGCCCTGGTGTGGGGACGGGATTTGCAGCCAAACCTCCGGCGAAGATTGCGCCGCGTGTCCGTCCGACTGCGTCTGCCCCCAGGATGCGGTCTGTTATGAGGGCGCCTGCTGTACACCCAAAGGCTGCGACTCGTCCGGAGTCGAATGCGGAGACTGGGACGACGGCTGCGGGTCTACGATTTCATGCGGAAAATGTCTGGACTACGCCAACAGTTTTTGCGACGACATGGGTTACTGCGACTGCGCCCCCGACTGCAAGGGAAAGGAGTGCGGTGACGATGGCTGCGCATCGACCTGCGGCGCCTGCGGCCCTGGCCTGACATGCTTCGAATACCAGTGCATCCAGGCGGGCTGACGTCAATCATCCCAGGCCCATGTCGTCCAGTTTGCGGTAGAGGTTGCGCTCGCTGATGCCCAGGATCCTCGCGGTCTCGGCCCGCTTGCCTCCAGTGGCCTTCAGCACCCTCTCTATATAGCGGCGTTGCGCCTCCTTCAAGGTTACCAGGGCGCCGTCGTCGCCCTGTCCGCCGGGAACGCTCATGCCGTCCCGGATCCCGCACGGCAGGTGCGACGGCAGGATCTCGGGGCCATCGCAGACGATCATCGACCCCTCGATAGCGTGGAAAAGCTCGCGGACATTGCCTGGCCACGAATGGCGCCGCAGGGCGTCCAGCGCCTCACGCCCGACCCTGCGGCTGGTCCCGAACTTCCGATTGAACAGCCTGGTGAAGTGTTCGATAAGGGCGTCGATGTCCTCCGGCCGCTCACGCAACGGCGGCACGACGGCGGTGATGGTGCTCATGCGATAGTACAGGTCCTCGCGGAAAAGCCCCTGGCGCACCCTTTCCGGCAGATCCCGGTTGGTGGCGGCAAGGACCCGGAAATCAGCCTGGATTTCGGCGGTGCCCCCGACCCGTCTGAAGGTCGATGTATCCAGCACGCGCAGCAGCCTGACCTGAGTGGATAGGGACACCTCGCCTATTTCGTCCAGAAAAACCGTGCCGCCGGCGGCTACCTCGAACAACCCGGGTTTTGCCCGGTCAGCACCCGTAAACGCCCCTCGCTCGTGCCCGAACAACTCGCTGAGGAGCAGGCTTTCCTGCAGCGCTGCGCACTCCACGACCACGAAGGGACGTTCGGCCCTGGGGCCGCGCGAGTGTATGAGCTTGGCCAGCACCTCCTTCCCAACGCCCGTCTCGCCCATGATCAGGACGCTGGAATCCGTGGGCGCCACCCTGTCCACCAGTTCCAGCATCTCCTGATAAGCCGGACTCGCGCCCACCATGCCGCTGGCGGGATCGGACGGCGTGAGTCCGCGCTCCAGCACCGTGTTCCGCTCGATCAGCCCCCGCCTTTCCATGGCCCTCTGGATGCGAATCTCCAGTTCGTCCACTGGGCACGGCTTCAGCACGTAGTCGAAGGCACCGGCGCGGGTGGCCTCGATGGCTGTGTCTATGGTGCCGTGGCCTGTAAGGATGATCACTTCCGGTCCCGTGTTCGCCTCACGGACCGAGGCCAGCACATCCAGCCCATCACGGTCAGGCAGCCTCAGGTCCAGCAGAATGACATGAGGTTCCCGGGCAGCGGCCTCCTGGATGGCGGCCTCCCCCGTCGCGGCGTTGGCCACCTGATAGCCACGTCGCTTCAACTCGTTTGAAAGCACGACCCGAAACGAATCATCATCGTCGACCACCAACACCGAGGTCTTTTGATCCATGCCTCACACCCCTTCGTACGTACCGTCACGAACGGGAAAATCCACGCTGAAGGACGACCCTTGGCCCAAAACGCTTTCCACCCTGATTGAGCCGCCCCACTTACGCGCCAGTTCCAGCGAAATGAACAGCCCCAGTCCGGTGCCTCCGGGCCTCATGCTCACGAACGGCTCGAATACCCTGCCCCGCTGCGCTTCGTCCATGCCGCAGCCGTCGTCACTGACCGTCACCGTCGTCCCGTCACCACGCTCCAGGCAGGCCGTAACCCTTCCACCTGGACCGCACGCCTGG
This sequence comes from Deltaproteobacteria bacterium, assembly GCA_013151875.1. Lineage (GTDB taxonomy): Bacteria > Myxococcota_A > UBA9042 > DTJE01 > DTJE01 > JADDHL01. Next base: position 2,362 of record JAADHL010000322.1, on the reverse strand, counting down.
ACCGCGTTCATCAGCAGATTCAACAGCACCTGCTGCACCTCGGATTCGTTGGCCCTGATCATGACCTGCCCCTCGCAGGACACTGCCTCCACCCGCACGTCACGCTCGCGCGCAGTGGGCGACACCAGCCTCACCATGCTGGGCACCACTACAGCGAGGTCCACCAGGTCGTCGCCCGACGCCCCTCCCCTGGCCATCTGCAGGAACTGCTGCGTTATGGCCCTGCACCTCAGCACCTGTTCGCGGGCGATCCTGGCCGAATCGGTTATATAGTCACGGTCCACCACCTCGCTTTCGGCCTCCGTCCTCAATATCCCTTCCAGGCAGGTCAAAACCGTGGCCAGCGGGGTGTTCAATTCATGCGAAAACCCGGAGGCAAGCATCCCCAGCGACGCCATGCGGTGCGAGTCGGCCATGCGGGCCTCGGACGCGCGCCTCTGGGTGATGTCGCGCCAGACCTCGGTGACGTACCGGACATCGCCGGTCTTGTCCCTGATCGGCGACACGTGCACCTCCTCGAAGCGCGTGTCCCCTGCCTGAACCCCCTCCCTGGTGAACACCCTGGTGCGCGGGATCCCCTCTCGAAAGCACTCCCTGGAGGGACACTCCGCCGTGTTGCAAAGGCCCGACGAAGCCTCGACGCAGGCCTCCCCCAGCACTTCGTCCCTTCTTTTGCCCAGCCGCTTCACGAATGCCTCGTTGGCCGCCACGATTTTCATTCGCCTGTCCAACACCACGATGCCGTCATCCACGCTGTTGATGACGGTCTCCAACTGCTCGCCTTTTCGGCGCACGTCGGCCAGCAGGGTGGTAACCGAGTCCGCCATGGAATTGAACCTGCGCGCAAGCCAGGACAGGGTGTCGTTCCCTTTCACCGGCAATCTGCGTTCCAGGTCGCCGGCCGCGATGCGTCGGGCCGCATCCTCGAAAATACGGAGCCTCCTCAGCACGACCAGCCGGATGATCAGGGCGATTCCGGCCATCACTATCAGGGCCAGGATCCCGCTGCCAAGGACCATCCTGCGCAGATCCCGATTCAGGTTCGCCCTGATCCTGCCGGCCTCGATATCCACGATCAGCACCCCGTTTATCCTGGCGTCGGGCGAGTGGCAGGCGTGGCATTCCTTCCGGTTCAATATCGGGGTCACGGTGCGGAGTATCTCTCCGCCCCGAGTCTCGATCACGCGACTGGTCGCCCTTTCCTGCGGGGGCCTGTCGTGGCATGTCATGCAGGTCGGAGAGTCCCTCCTGATCTCCGTGCCGACCGACGCGGGCCTGCTGGAGAACTTCAGGATGCCCTCCTTATCTACGATCATGACGTTGTTGACCGAAGGATCGCCCGCGAAGTTCGCGACCATCTTTTCGATGAGACGGCTGTCCCGATTCACCATCTGGTGTTCGAGGGCAACCCTTATCGTCTCGGTCTGGGCGCGCGCGCTGGCCCTGGCCGATTCCAGCTCGCTGGTAAAGCGCTGCCTGGAATACAGCCAGGCGCCGGTCCCGAAGGCAGCGACCACCACCGCGGCCACACCCAGGGACAGGCCCATCATCATATTACTGAGCCGGAACTTCAACGGACGCCCCATGATTTACGACCAATACTATCTTGATAGTGGGTTAGCAGTCCAGGAAGATGCTTCACCGGCAACGAAACAACAAAAAGTTTGACGCGGCTGAGGCCGGGTGCAGGGAACCCCGATGATTGGGGCGCAACCTGACGGATCCGTCAGGCGCGACCTGACAGGTTGGCAGTTCGACACTGGTTCGGCAAAGGCTTGCAGCAACGGAACCATTCTTTTATCTGCCTGTTATTACAGGCTTAACGTCACTCTACAATCGCTGAAAGCCAGGTGGGCACGATGGTTGCGATGAAATCGATTGGCTTGAAGATGCAATCAGATGGAGGTTCATCATGATGCTGACTATAGGAATCATCGGAATGGTTGTCCTGGTCCTGGGATGCGGGGTGTTTCTGAGCTTCGGGATCGAGCAGGTGCCGGCTGAACAGGCGCCGGCCGCAATGGATCCGGCTGTATTGTCGCGGTTCCTGGATGCCGGCAGCCGCATCGACGACTCGGTCGCTGCCGGGCGTCGCGTGCCCGTGGAACTGCTGCTCAGCCAACTGGAACAGCATATCCGTCTGGAGGAAGCCGCCGCAGAGACGTTCCTGAGCGCGCCTTCGGTCAGAAACCTCCACGCCCGTACCACCTCCACCCTGGCAAACTGACATGGCAAACGAAGACACAGGGGTCGGTTTCAACCTGCTGAAGGGACTCACTCCACAGCAGGAAAAGGCCGTGCTTGCACTTGGAAGGCCGACCAGCATCAAGGCCGGTGAGACGGTGGTGACGCTGGGCGACCA
>JAADHL010000048.1 GCA_013151875.1 Deltaproteobacteria bacterium | reverse complement strand
ATATCGCACCCGACCGGCATCCGCAGCGTGATAGAGGCGGCCGCAAACTTTGCGCAGGGCCGGATCGTGGCCGTGTTCAAGCCCTACCGTTTTACCATGATCCACTACCTGCGAAACGAGTACCGGACCGCGTTCGAGGGCGCTGACCTTGCCGTGCTGACAAAGACCTACACCGCCGGCGAGGTACCCATGGAAGGCATGGATGATTCGTTTCTGGTGGACAGGATACGTGCCGGTGGGACCGAAGTGGTCTATGTGCCTGAAATGGAGGATATCGCCCCGTCGTTGATGGAATTGATGCATGACGGTGATACCGTGATTTTCTTTGGAGGGGATGACCTGTTCCAGGTCGCCGACAGGTTCGCCGAGGGCCTGAAGGAAGGTCGGGCGTGAAGGTTCGGGGCCGTTCCTTCAGCGTGGTGGGCATCGGCATAAGCGGCGTCTCGGCCGCCAACGCCCTTGTCCGGCGCGGGGGCGACGTGGTGATCTCGGACGGCGCGGACTCGGCCGCGATCAGGGAGGCTTCGTCGGGTCTCGATTCCGGTGTCCGAGCCTCGTTTGGAAAAGAGATGATCAGGCCCGGGGACGTTGCCGTGCTCAGCCCCGGCATCCCACCGTCCGCCCCCGTGTTTGCCGAGGCCCGCTCTGTCGCGTCCGAGGTGATCGGCGAGGTGGAACTGTTCCATCGCCTGAGCCACGGACGGATGGTGGCCGTTACCGGCACCGACGGCAAGAGCACCGTGACGACCCTCGTCGCCCACCTGCTGAACACGGCCGGCCTCAGGGCCCATGCGGGCGGTAACCTGGGAAATCCTTTGTGCGACCTCCTGGACACTGCAGGGCCGCAAGACGTGATCGTGGCCGAAGTGAGCTGCTTTCAACTGATCACCACCTCTTCTTTTCACCCCCTTGTGGCCGTGGTCACCAATCTGGCCGAGGACCATATCGAGTACCATGGGAGCTTCGAGGCCTACGTGCGCGCCAAGTCCATGGTGGCCGCGCAACAGACCGAAGGGGACTGGTTCGTCCGCAACATCGACGACCCTATGTTGTCCGGCTGGATGACGCGTGATCACGGCCTGTGCCCGGCGAGAGGCCAGAAGGTGCTGGATGTCTCCAGGCGCGGCCCTGTCAGGGACGGGGCGTGGACGGACGGCGGGAATCTGTATCTGGCGCAAGGCGGCGACAACCGAATGGTCTGCGCAAGGGCCGGGTTTGCCCTGCCTGGGGGACACAACACCGAAAACGCCCTGCTGGCGCTCGCCGCGTGCCTGCCGTTCGACCCCGACCCGACCATGCTTGCCAGGGGGCTGGCGTCCTACAGGGGCCTGCCTCACCGCCTCGAACCGGTCAGGACCCTGGCCGGCGTCCGCGTCTATAACGACTCCAAAGCGACCAACCCCCATGCCGCGATCACGGCGCTGCGAGCCTTTGACGAGAGGGTGGTTCTGATTGCCGGGGGTCACGAGAAGGGGCTGTCGTACGATGATCTGGCCGTGGAAGTGGGGCGAAGATGCCGCCACGTGGTCCTGGTGGGCGAGTCCGCCGAAAGGATGTCCAGGGAATTTCCGGAATCAGTTCCAGTAGAGGTCGTCGAGGACCATGAGATCGCGGTTCGACGCGCCCTGGCCAAGGCGGCGCCCGCGGGAATAGTGCTCTTTTCCCCGGCCGCTTCGTCGTTTGACCGTTTCAAGAGCTTTGAGGAACGGGGCGATGCTTTCAGGGCAATCGTCAACTCGCTGTAGGCCCCCCGACCCCAAAAAACCCGCGGATATCCTCGACCATCAGGTACAGGGCCGGGACCAACAACAGGGTGATGAAGGTGGCGAACATGATGCCGTAACCCAGGCTGATTGCCATGGGCAGCAGAAAGCGTGCCTGTATCGATGTCTCGAAAATCATTGGGGCCAGTCCCAGAAAGGTGGTCACGGACGTCAGAAGGATCGGACGGAACCTGCGCACCCCGGCCTGAAGTACGGCCTCATGCAGATCCATGCCCCTGTCATTGCGGTACTCGTTGATGGTGTTGACCATCAGCAGCGAGTCGTTCACAACGACGCCGGACAGGGCCACGATCCCCATCATGCTGATGATGCTGAGGTCGAAGCCCATCAATAGGTGCCCGATGACGGCGCCTACCAAGCCGAACGGGATGGCGGACATGACCACCACTGGCTGAATGTAGCTCCTGAAGGGAATTGCCAGCAGCGCGAAGATCAGGACCAGGGCGAACAGAAACCCGCTCTTGAGCGACGCCAAGGACTCGGCCCGCTCGCGCTGCTCGCCTTCAAGCCTGTAGGTCAGACCTGGATATCGCTTTATCAGATCGGGGATTGTCTGCTTTTCAAGTTCCCGCAGGACTTTCTGGGGATCGGCCTTGCCTTGGACCGTGTCGGCGGTCACATCCACGGTGCGCCGTCCGTCGGTGCGCCTTATGGCGGTGTAGGCCCTGCCTCGCTTGACCGAGGCCGCCTGAAAGAGAGGGATCTCGCCCCCGCCCGGGGTCCTGATCAGCAGGTCCTCCACGTCCTGTTCGGTCCGGCGTTCGGATTGAGGCAGCCTGACCATGACCCTGACCTCGTCTCTCCCACGTTGCTGGCGCAGGGCCTCGGCCCCATAGAATGCACTGCGCACCTGGCGGCCCAGATCGGTCGCGGTTATGCCCAGTGCCCTGGCCGTGGGCCGGACCCTGAAATCCAGTTGAGGCTTGCCTTCCTCGAATCCGTCATCAATGTCCTGGACCCCGTCATAGGTGGCTAGGGCCGCAGCGAGGTCCGCGCCCGCGCGTTCCAGCACATGGATGTCCGGGTGTATCAGCTGTACATCTATGGATGCGCCGCCGCTGGGTCCAGCGGTGTACTTGAAAGTCAGGTTTTCCAGGCCCGGGATCTCTCCCACCCGTTCACGCCACTTGCGCGCGAACTCCTCGGCCGTGATCGCGCGGTCGTCGCTTGGGACCATGAATACCTGCACCCCGGCCAGATGGCTCCCCTCTATTACGTTGCTTGGACCCGCATGCCCCGCGGAATTCAGGCTGGCGCCCACCTGCGTGTACAGGCCGCGCAGCAGCTTTTCGCCGCCGTTTTTCGCGATGACCGCCTTGGCCGCCTTTACCAGGCGGTCGCGGACCTTTCTGGTGTGCTCGATAGGCGCCCCGAACGGCAGGACCGCGTTGGCCGACACCACGTCCGAGTCCACCTTGGGCATGAATGTCATGTCTATGTGGCCGCCCTTGATGAAACCCGCCGTGGCAATCAGTATGGCAAGGGCGATGGCCAGGGTCACATATCGATTACGTACGGCCCTCTCAAGCACCGGGGCGTAGGTCTTTTTGATGACCCACTCTAGATAACGGCTGAATCTCTGCTGGTGTTTGTTCAGCAGGACCCAAAGGCCCCGGCCCTTGACCGCCTTCAGATGACCCAGGTGCGCCGGCAGAACAAAGAAGGATTCGATGAGGGATATGGTCAGCACCGATATCACGATGATGGGGATGACCCTCATGAACTTGCCCATGATGCCCGATACGAACAGCAAAGGCGCAAAGGCCGCCACAGTGGTCAGTACCGCGAAGGTTACCGGCATGGCCATCTGCCTGGCGCCCTTGATGGCGGCCTCGATGGGTGGCATGCCCTGACGCTTCAGCAGGTACACGTTTTCGCCAACCACGATCGCGTCGTCCACCACCATCCCCAGGGTCACGATGAACGCGAACAGGGACAACATGTTGATGGTCACGTCCATTGCGGGCAGAAACAGCAGGGAGCCGATGAAAGAAAGCGGGATGCCGAACGTCACCCAGAACGCAAGGCGTATCTCCAGGAACAGACCCAGGGTAAGCAGGACCAGCATGAGGCCCCAGGCCGCGTTCCTCAGCAAAAGGCTCACGCGCTGCTGGTATACCTCGGACCAGTCACGCCAAATCGAGATGCCGACGCCGGGCGGCAGCGACCCCTTGACGTCTGCGATGTATTCCTTGACCGAGGAGGCTACGTCCATCGGCGTCTGGTCCCCGATCCGGAACACATTGACCATGGCTGCGGGCTTGCCGTAAAACTCGGCCGACACGTCGGTGTCCTCGAAACCGTCCTTGATGTCGGCGATGTCGGCCAGTCGCACGCGGGCGCCGGTGGAGTTGCTCAATACGGTAATGTCCTCGAACTCACGTCCCAGGTCCCGGCGTTCCGCCGTTCGCAGAAGGACCTCGCCTCCCTTGGTCTTGACGCCTCCCCCGGGCAGTTCCACGGCGCCTTGTCTCACCTGGAATGCGATTTGTTCCAGGGTCAGGCCGTGGGCGCGCAGGTTTTCCTGAGGGACGTTGATGTCGATTTCCAGCTTGCGGACGCCGCCCAGTTCAACGTAGGTGATGTTCGGATAGGCGAGCAGGTCGTCTCGAGTTCGATCCGCCAGGTGTCTCAAGGTCTTTTCGTCCACGTCCCCGTAAATCACGAGATCGATGACCTCGTGCCGGTTGCTGACCAGGCTCACTACCGGCCGTTCGGCGTCCTCCGGGAACGTCACTATCCTGTCAACGGCCGCCTTGATGTCTGCCAGGGCCTTGTTCTGGTCCGTACCGTCCAGCAGCTCCACCAGCACGGAGCCGGCGCCCTCGATGGCCGTGGAAGTGACCTTCTTGACCCCGTCGAGTCCCCTGACCGCCTCTTCGACGGCCAGCAGGATGCCCTGCTCCACCTCGGAGGGGCTTGCCCCAGGATAGACCACGCCGATGGTCACCATGTCCAGGTCGAACTCGGGGAACACCTCCTGCTTGGTCTGAAGGCCCACCACGATCCCGCCGAAGATCAGGGTTGCAGCCGCCAGATTGGCGGCAACCGAGTTGCGGGCCATCCATGCAATCGGCCCCCTTGCGCCGGTCGTCTGTCCGCTCACTGCGCGACCTCCCCGGTCTTTGCACCTTTGGCCCGAGTCGCGACATCGGCCTCATCACCTGTTCGCAGGTCCATTCCCTGTACCGGGGTATCGACGCGGGACGTGACCAGACTCTCACCTTTTTCCAGGTCGCCCCTGACCGCCACGATCCCGTCGGTGCGGCGGACCACCTTGACCTTGCGGATGTCCAGTTTGCCTCCGGCGTCCATGACATAGACCGTGTCCCCATCCCTCAGCGCCTCACGGGGTATGGGCCAGACCCCCTCAATTGGGTGACCCAGTATTTCGACGCTGACGTACGAACCCAGCAGAAGAGGCAGCCTGCCGTCTTTGGTTTCCAAGGGGTCGTCAACTTCCACAAGGACCCGCGCCATGCGTCCGACGGGGTCCAGATCGCCCAGCAGGCGGACCACTCGACCCGTGCGTTCGGATGGTTTGGCGGTGCCCGTCTCCTGGAGGACCCGGGCCTTTGATCCCGAGGCCTTGCCGAGGCCGGGCACGTCGATCCAGGCCAGTTCCTCCACGGGGATTGCCACCTGCACCCAGAAGCTGTCCGCGTCCACAAGGGTGGCCACGGGACTCTGGGGCCCCACCACCTG
>JAADHL010000309.1:8064-10893 GCA_013151875.1 Deltaproteobacteria bacterium | reverse complement strand
CATCTCCACGGTCGCGTAACCCGTTATCACCACCACTTTCGTGTCCGGCGCGCGGTCCGTTACACGCTCCAGCACTTCCAGTCCGTCCATTTCGTCCATGCGGATGTCGGTGACAACGATCTGGAAAGGTTCCCTGTCAAACCGTTCCATGGCGGCAACCGCATCCTCGAATGTTTCGACCTCATATCCCGACTTTTCGAGCGCGGGCCGCAGACGCTTGCCCACGATCCGTTCGTCGTCGATGACCATCACCCTGATCTGATTTTCACTCATGGCAATCCCTCCCAAGAACCAATCGCTTCCATCGGCATCTACTCGGATACAGGGCCGAAAACCCGGCCCCCAAGGCGGATCATGGCCTCCTCCAGATCCCCTGTGTCGGCGCCGTACCTCCAGATCATGGTCCACCTCCCGGCCTTCCGGGTGGTGAAGGACGGCAGGGCCCGGGAATCCACGTGCGCATCCCTGAAAGCTGCGAACGCGAAATCTGAATCCGCGTGAAGGGACATGGTGGCGGTCACGTGGATCGGGGCTCCATCATCGATGCAGACGGCGTCCAGGTGCTCGGGGCTCACCACTGCTGCCCAGCGACGGCCCTTGCGATCATCGGATCCATCGGCGTCTTTGTTCCCGTCCGACCCCATCAGGAGTCGCCCCAGCGGACGGCAGTGGACATCCATTTCGGAAACCGGCCCATCCTCAACCGGCCCATCCCCGGCATCAACCACGCCATCAAAGAGCGGCAAAAGATCGAACCGGTGGCCGGCCGTATCGAGCCTGAAACTCAGATTGCCGGGCCGCCTGCGGGAGGCCTCCGCGTCCAGGGCGCACTCGAAAACCAGATCGACCAGGGACTGTATCGAGCAGCACTCTCCTTCAGCACCTTCATTCATCCATTCAAGGGCCCGATCCAACATTCTGTATTCGGGTTCCACCAAACCAGTCCGTTCCTGGCCACGATCGACGTCGTTCCATTCAGCGGGCTCCAGAAGGCTGGCCTGTCCAAGGCCGCGACACGAGTCAAGGGCATCGTACAGCGCCGAGCCGGACCTGGGCGCAAGGATTGCGGCGTCCATGACCATTTTGCCGGCCGCGTCCATCAATCGATCCACCAGCGCTGTCACGTAGTGGCGGTCAAAAATGAACTCATCGTCGCGTTTTTCGCGGGCGTCGGCCATGATGTCCAGGGCTGAACGGACGTCCTCCAATAGTCTGCGAAAGCGTATGCTGCGGATGCGTAATTCCGTGGAATCGTCCGATCTGCCGGAAAACTTCAGGATCCGGTCCAGCAACCTCATGGGCCTCATCCTGTCTGTAAAGGGTGGGCGTCGTGCGCCGACGCGCCGTTGTCCCCGGCTACTCGGACGCCTCCACGGTCGCGGTCAGACTGGCCTCGACTTTACGACGCTGGAAATAGGCTCGCAAGACATAATAGAGGATCAGCAACGACCCCGTACACCCGCTGGCGTACAGCAATGCCTTGCTGATCAAGTTCAAGGTATCGTTGTACGAGGCGTCCATGCCCAGCAGCCCCAGTTGCTGAAGATAAATAGGCACGGCCACCAGCCGGCTGATCACGCACAGTATGATGATCAGGGATGTCACCATGCGTATCACGACTTCCTTTACCACCTTGGTGCCGTAGACGCCGATATAGATGCCGCAAAGAGAACCGGCGTACAGCAGGAGGGTCAGGCGCAGGTCCACCATGCCTTCGAACGCATAGTTCAGCGCCCCGAAGGCGCCCATGAACATGGCCAGGAAAAGCTCGCTGCCCGCCGCGACCGGGGCCGAGACGCCGAACACGTAGATCATGGCGGGCACCCCGATGAAGCCGCCCACCCCGATGGTCCCAGCAAGGTAACCGGTTGCCAGGCCGCAGATCATCAGCACCCACAGCGAGATATGTACGTCGGCCACCGGAAAATAGATGATTGGATACAGCTTGAGTCGGTTCAGCAGGTCCACGATCTTGCGCGAGGGGCCAGTTTCCTTTGCCTTGCGTGACTTCACGATGTCGGCCAGCATCGATATGGAGACGATGGCCAGGACCCCGGCGAACACGATGCTGATGTAGAGGTTGGCCGCCGCGCCGCCGCCGCTGCCGTGGTTTCCGGCATCGCCCGCGAACATCAGCTTCATGACCCATACCGCCAGCCTGATGCCGACGAACGCGGTGATCAGCATGAAGATGGACAGTTTCTTGTCCACGTTCCCGATCTCGGAGTGCTTGCGGGAGCCCACCATGGCCTTTCCGAACTTGTGGGTGATGTTGCTGGCCACCGCAACCGGTCCGGCCACGCCCAGATTCATCATGCCGGGCGTCATAAAGAAGGCCCCTCCCGACCCGATGAATCCGCTCAGCATGCCCCCGATGAAGCCCAGAAGGGCCACCTGGAGCGCCGTGGACCATGAGAGTTGGATGAACATTTCGCTCAACGGTCCGGTCATCTTGCGCCTCTCACTTTCCTACCCGCATCCGCCGACCCGGGCCCATGCGCCGTGGTCTGCCTGGAAAATCCGGTTGCTGGTCGCCTACTCCAGCTTCACCAGTTTGAGCAGGTGCTTGTAGAAGTCCCCTATGATGAACGCCACGATTGGCACGATCACCGCGATGGTCACGGCCGCCCCTATCCTGTAGGCCAGGCCGCGTCCCGTGTGTCCCGACGCGATGAAGGTCAGCAGTGGTTCCTGGAACGTGAACAACAGGAAGTACACCAAAACCGTCAGGCTCAGGTAGAAAAGCAGTCTGACCAGGTCACGCGCCCCGAACAGGTATTGCGCCTTCAATTCCTCGATGCCCAGGACCGGGACTCGGAACTTGTCGGC
>JAADHL010000309.1:5515-8039 GCA_013151875.1 Deltaproteobacteria bacterium | reverse complement strand
AGGTGCTGGGCAGCGGCCCCTTTTTCGCAGTAGACGTCGCCCACCACGATCAGGCTGTAATCCTTGGTTCCCGACAGGCTCCTGACCAGATCGCCGGTGCCGCCCTGTATGGGCATGTAACCCCCTGCGCGCCCGGACTTGATGAGCTTGTGCATCGTTTCCGGCACCCCGCAGCCTTCCGATTCGCACCCGTCTGCGGCGGCCGCTTCGTCAAGGATGCCGCCGTCGTATCCGTCGTCGTCCTGTCCGCCGGTCCGGGTTTCGCCATCCTTCGGTGACGGCACGGGCTCTGAGGACAAGCGGATCAACTCGACCGCGGCGTTCCATTTTTCGGCCACCTCCACCAGGTGGTCGAACGACTCGCTGTCCGGATCGAATTTTTCGGCCAGGTACAGAATATTGGTGGTGGCCACGGTGCATACGAAGGATTTGACGCCTTCGACGCCCTTGATGACATTGGTTATGGCCCCGGCCCTGGCCGCTTGATGGGGCAGGTACAGGACCGAGACGGCGCCCTGTTCGGCCCTTACCGTAACCTTCATATCGTGGGTCTCGGGGTCCTGTCCGATTGCCAGGCGACATCGGGCACCAAGCAGCAGGTCCTGCATCTGGCGGGTGGATGCGGGCGTGGGTTGGAAATCAGGCAGTTGAGCGGTCTCCAGCAGGACCCTGCTGGCGTTTTCGACCGAGAGGTGGGCGCTGTTCAATGTGATGTCGAACAGGGATGGATCGTCCCACGCGACATTATAGAGATTGCGGACCCAACGCCGGATGTCCTCGCCGACCTGGTCGATGTATGACTTTGCCCTGTCCCTGGAAATCCGCATCCGGTTCATGACCATCTGGATGCGGTCTTCCATGTCCGCAATGGCGCGCACTCTGAGTACAGTGGTGAGCCCGGGCAGCACCAGGTGGCCGGTCCGCCCATGATACACAACGCGTTCCTTCAGGGCCTTTTCGCACAGACTCGCGGTTACGTGGGCCTTGAACAGGTCAGCCTCGATGGCCAGCGATTCGGACAAAGGCCTGTTTTTGACGATGGCGGTTTCGATCTTGCCGACTGGGATTCCTGCGCCGGTGGCCTCGTCGGTCAGGGTCTCACGGCTGACGCACGCGCAGCCAAGCTGATCGGCCAGCCTTTCGGCCAGCTCCTTGCCGTATCCGAAGCTTCCCCGCGAGATGCAAACGATCTGCATGGGAATACCTCCCCGCTGTTTGCAAAGACAAAGACAAGGATTGAATAACAATTGTTTTTGGCAAAAGGAACCGGCGCCCTTCGAGGAACTGCCGATTTCATGTCCATAATTGGTTTTTTTCTGCTTTCTTCGGGAACTGGTTGGACCGAAAGGCCGGGTCAGGGATTTACGATTGTCACGTAGTATTGTCCGCGGCCCTTGTATTCAGCTTTTTTGCCGTTTTTGTCTTTGGTCCGCACCGCATAAACCGCGTTGAAGTAGTACATGATCGGCTTGACGAACTTGGATACGATGAAACGCTTGGCGGGGCTCAGACCCGCCAGGAAGTCCTCGCGATTGGTCATCTTCCGGGCCTTGATCGCCCCGTGGAACGACAGGCCGTCCTTCTTGCTCTTGCTCTTCATCTCGATCACGCGGGCCGCGACGTAACCCGCCTTTTCAGGGTCTATGTACTGGTTCCCGAACTTCAGGTCCATGTCCAGACTCTCGAACACCTTCTTGCCGTCATCGAACAGCACCGCGTATTGGATCGTCTTGTCCCCATATGCTTCGGGGGGCCTTATCTCGCCCATGAGGAATGTTCGCTTCGGGCTGATGCTGCGGAAGCGGAGCCACCGTTTGGACTGTTCGTGCATCCCGATGGTGGCCAGGGAGTGGTCGGCGTACACGAAGCCCTTGACCGGACGCCAGTCGTCGTCGCCCTCTACCTTGACCCGTCCCTCCATCCAGGCCACCGGCGCAATGACCTGGAACTCATAATAGCGATTCTCGGAACGCCCGTATTGAGCCCTCCCGTTCCCGGGTTTCCAGGGCGGGGCGATGTTTTTCAGTTTGTATTCAGCCTCGAAAGAATCGTTCTTCAACCGGATTTGCAGGCCGTCTATCGGTCCGCCGACGGAATTGTCCCCCAGCTTGATCTGGAAGCGATCCTTTGCGTATTGCCAGTTTCCGGCCTCGTATTCGATCTTTTCATCCATGTGAAAGCCATCGGGCAGGTCCAGATCGGCGATGACAGCGGCCATACCGTCACCCGGGCCGAGGTTGTACGCCAGGAACTGGACGTATGCCCCGTATCCGTCCTCCATCCTGAAGACGAAGGACCACCACTCACTGTAGAACTCGTTCGTCGCGTTGCCGTCACGGTCGAGGTGGGGGCTGATGTCGGCCACCGTCACAGGGGTGGATTTTCCGTGAAAGGGGGTCAGCGGGTCCGCTGGGGCCGTGACCGGCATGAGGAGCGCGGACATAAAGAGCGTGGTCGCAATCAATCGCTGGTGGCTGGTGCTCATCGGTCTCTCCTTCATCGCCGGGTCGCGTCCGCAATGGCG